>NZ_JBLVPW010000020.1:0-84712 GCF_048286715.1 Flavobacterium kochi | reverse complement strand
ATAATATTCATCCAGATTAAAAGTCACTACATTACTAAAGCTTAGTCCTTCTTCCTGATGCATTCTGACCAATTCTTCGTATACTTTAATTGGCGAGGAACCCGTGGCCAAACCAAGGACACAAGATTTGTTTTCAGCTTGCTTGGATCTAATCAAAGCCGCTATTTCCTGCGCAACAATTTTTGAAGCTTCAACAGAATTTTTGAAAATTTCATTGTGAATTTTTTCGAATCTCGTTTCTTCAAATTTTCCGGCACTTTTATAACTGATGTCAGGTTTAATTTCTAAAACACTTTTCATTTTTGTTTTTTATTTGAGTTAATTACTTAATTTATTACTATTTATTTTTTAAAAACATATTGATATACGGTCCGCTTATTACAAAGATGACACCCGAAAAAGTAAATAAACCGAAGGGTTCTTTCCTTATGAAATGAGCGATTTGGATTGATTGGATTGTTTTTTAACGTTACAAACAACAGGACTGCCCCGGCAATTGGAAATCTAAAAATAGAAATGGCAAAAAGCTGAACTGAATGCAGTCCGATTTTAGTGGCTGCTGCCGATGCCCATAAAATAGCAAATACTATTCCCACGAAAAGGAGTTTCCATTCTTTGGATTTTACTGTATTCTGAAGTGCTATGGTTTTAGTTGTCTGATTTAAAATTGAATATTTAAATTCTGGCCGTATTCAATGTTTCTATTGTCGACAGATTAGCATTAAATGTGACAAAACTCGCCGGGAATCCTGGTTTTATCTTGCCCAGTTGATTGTCCATATTAATAGCGCCTGCTACTCGGCAAGTTGCCATTTTAATCGCTTCATCAGCTGATACATTGAGATGATGGAAGGCATTCTGGACCGCTTCTTTCATCGAAATACTGGCGCCGGCCAAATTACCTTCTTCATTTCTATAAAAGCCGTTGTCGAGATGCGCATCAAAATTTTCCCATTTAAAACTGGTAACTTTGCGTCCTAAAAAAGCAGCATCGCTAATTAAAAAGAATTTGTCTTTCTTTAATTTATAAGCAACTCTTGCTGCGGCATAATCGCAGTGGGCACCATCTAAAATAACAGGAGCATAAACGGCTTCATTTTCAAATGTTGCACCAACTAAACCAGGTTCCCGATGACCAAATTGAGTCATTGCATTGAATAAATGGGTAACCAGTTTAATCCCTTTCGAAAAATAATATTGGGCTTCTTTATAGGTCATGGTCGAATGTCCCGCCGAAATAACGATGCCACTTTCCAATAGCATATCTAGCTGCTCATCGGTAAAACATTCCGGGGCGATTGTGATTACCTTTATCGCATCTTTGCCATAACGGATAATTTCTTCCAATTCGGAATTAGTAGGTTTACGAACCTGATTGATACTATGGGCCCCGCGTTTTAAAGGATCCAAAAAAGGTCCTTCCAGATGCATTCCCAATACTCCGTTATTGTATTTGGCTTTATAATTAAGGATGGCTTCAATACCTTGAAGAATGGTTTCATTAGACGAAGAGATCAGGCATGGAAGCACGTGGGTGGTACCATATTTCAGACTGGTTTCATAAATATCCTGAATGGTTTCTTCTGTTGGGGTCTGGCTAAAATAGAGCTGTTCTCCACCATTTATCTGGATGTCTATAAACCCGGCAGCAATGTGCTCGCCTTGTAAATCAATTAGGGGAATGGCAGTGGGAATTTCTTTTTGAACAGAAATAATTGTTCCATTTTCTATAATAATGACGTCATTATTTATCTCCTCACCAGTATGTACAATTCCGTTAACAATGGCTTGTTTCATTTTTTATAATTTAAATGTGGTTTGACTTATTCCTGTTTAAAAAAGGCAATCCGAGAGGCTTATTTCTTTATTACTTTTTTATTGATTGTTATTTTTGAATCGCTTAACTGCAAAACGTAAATGCCTTGAGCCTGATTGCCCAGAGGAAGCAGTACTTCCTGGCCAGTATTATTTATTATAGTTTTATAAATCATTTTACCGGATAAATTAAATATTTTAACCGTAACGGGTTCATTTGCATTACTAATTGTAAGCTTTACTACATCAGTTGTGGGATTTGGTTCTACCGCCGCACTCAGTGCCCCATTTTCAACAGTAATTTTATTTGTTTTATTTTTAAGAAAAAGGGCGCTTGAAACAAATGTATCTGCGCCATTTGTTAACCAATTTAAGCTAAATCGAGCAAAATACATCTGATATGTTGAATTTTCACCGTTTTCGTAATAGATTCCCAGTGTTCCGTCAGGTAATACAGTTAAGCTGGAATAAGCGGATGCTGCAGCAAAAATTGTTTTTTTGATGGGCCAAGTGGCGCCTTCATCGGTGCTCATTAACACAGAAACATTGGTTCTGTTTCCTGCAAAAGGAATGGTATGTAACAAACGGTTTTTATCATATCCGTCTAAAGTTGAGGTATAACGGATAAAATCTCCATCGCAATTGGGGTCGGTAATAGCTGCCTGATTGTAGGCGGTACCCCAAGAGACTCCTTTGTCGGTTGAAATATTAAATCTACGTGTTCCGGAATTACGAATACTCATCATCAGATTTCCATTATTCAATTCTACAATTTTTGCTTCATCGCCGCCTGTTTCGGCAATGCCTGTTGATGGTGTCCAGGTGATACCTCCATCCACACTTGAAATTATGTAATTGTTGATTCCTCCGCCTGATTCCCTAACACAAATGGCAGCAACAATACGACCATCTCTCAATTGATGTGCTCTGCCGGAAGCTACAAATACGCCCAACCAATTTTGGGAGATGGGATTGCTACACCCGGCGCCATAAATTTGATTCGTTATATCTATTGGTGCACCCCAAGTGATTCCATTGTCAGTACTTCTGCAATATTTTATTTTAATTGGATTTGTTGGGGTTGATGCAAAAAAACCTAAATCAGCAGCAAGCAAACAAATTAAATTTCCAGTTGCCTGATCCATAACCAATGCTGCATCTCCGGCTCCTGATGGCGCGCCAAAATTGGCAATGGTAACAGGCACGGACCATGTTTTCCCGTTATCTGTACTGCGACGGACTACCGGGTCGATTTTTGCTGCTAAATCTCCCGCGCCATTCCATCTTTTGTCAGTTACCGTTACCAATGAACCATCGGCAGCCGTAATTATTGCGGGTATGCGATAGTTTGACGATCCGGCATCTCCGGGAGTAAATAAAAGTGTATTGCCTAATAAGATAACACGGTTACCGGCAACGGTGCTGGCAGCGGTAGTATAGGTAATTGCATTTGCTACTATTGATTCGCAACTTGCATCCAATAGATTCCCTTCGGTTGCTCCGGCAGCCACATCATAAGTGATCCAAAAATAATTGTCTCCGAGCAGTAGAGCCTGGTTTCCATTAACGGTCAGATTACCGGCCGTAGGTGCTATAGTTCCAAATAAAGTAGCGGTAGCCGCATTAAAAATGGCGGTGGTTCCGCTCGAGTATATCTTAATGTTGGTGACATCAGCACTATTTGTCGTCCCATTCATAGTGAATTTCAGAGCGCTTACAGTAAGGGGATTGATTGTTCCGTTTGCAGTAACTTTTACGGCAACAATGCGTTGATTTAGATCTCCCATGCCCGTTGGAAGCTCGGTTTGAATTAATGATACTGTATTGATTTGCATGGTATTGGTTTGCGCGATTACCGTTGCCCCGCCATTTAACGTCCCGGGATGGTTGTGGCCTGAGATATCCAGAACAGTAACCTCACTAACATTTTCAAAATCCCATGCTGCCAATAAATTAGCTTCGGTACCAGTTATAATTGCTGTTTTATCAGTAAGTACTTCTGCAGCCGTCATTGCTTTGTTCCAAAAACGGATATCGTCTAGTTGAGCATTCATAAAGGACGCGAAATTGCTTAGCGTTCCAAACAGTACATTACCCGTATTAGAAACGGTGTTCGCACCCCCAATGTTTGAAGTAGTTTTGGTTTGTTGTAAAGCACCGTCCACATAAATTTTGCAATTGGTAGCGGGAGCGTCAATAACCATAGCGAGATGATGCCAGTTGTTATTCGCTATATTTGATGTTCCGTATGGTGGCCCCGCTGCGCCACCACTTGTTGTTAAATTAACGCCAAATTGCCCGCCGCCAGCTGATGAATTATTGATAAATTCATAACCAATACCCGCACCGCCAGGTCTTTTACTCAGGATGCGTTTAGAGAAATCAGCAGTTTTAATGTTACAGGTAACGGTTAAACTTTGTCCTGTAACCAGATTGAAATCGGTATGATTGACAACGGACATATAATCGTTAATCCCATCCAAAGATAAAATCATAGGAAAAGCATTTGAAACAGTCGGACTTCCAATAAGGATTCCTGCATGATTATTACCCGAAACATCGGGGACAGTGCTGCCGCTTACATTTTCAAAATCCCATGCTGCTAAAAGAGAGGGAGTTGGGCCATTTACCACTGCGGTCATGTCTGCCACTAACTCAGTTGGAGTCATCGCTTTATCCCAAATCCGAAGAGCATCAATTTGGCCAGCCCATTTGTAACTGTTATTGGTGTCCGATGTAGCCCCAACAACAAAGTTCAAAGCATTGGAAAAATCAGCGGTAACGGATGTAAAGGTTTTTCCAGTATTCGCTAAAACACCATCCACATAACCGTATACTGTTCGGTTACTGGAAGCATCCAATACCAATGCGATATGATGCCAGGTCCCGTCAGCAATTGAATTTGCGGAATAGCCGGCGGTACTAATGTTATTAGGGGTACCATTGCCTTGCATATTCAAGGCAACCTTACCAGCATTCGCACCATTGCCGGTCCAAAATTCATATCCATTGCCTGAGGAACCATTTCTTTTGGCAAATATGCGTGGAGTGCCCGTTGTAGTGGTAGTTTTTATCCAACAGCTAATTGTTTTATTTTGGCTTGACCCAAAGTTTAAATCCGCATGATCGGCTACCGTCATATAAGTACCAGTCCCGTCCAGGTTTAAAACCTTGCCACTTTGTGCTTTTAGGCTGTTACCGTATAAACTCATAAAAAACAAACAGAAAGAAAGTAATACATTTTTCATATTTTTAATATTTGGTTAAATTGGTTAAAAAACATAAGAGTGGCTAGGGCGGTTTTGTCGACTAGTTGGCAGCGTCAGCTGAAATCAAACGTAACGGCTCTTTTAAATAAGCATTGAGCAGTTGCAGGCAATACCACTCCTGGCGGGGCAAATGAAAGGGTCCTTTGAACATATTTCCTTTGGCAGTCTGGGCGATGGTTCCGTCTTTATGCAAATACCCAAACCATTCTCCGTTTTCTTTATCGTGGAATTTACCATAAGCATAGTCATGAACCATTTTGTGCCATGTTGCGTATTTTTCATCTCCGGTCATCGTGTAGGCCAGAAGGGTTGCAATAATTACTTCGTTATGGGGCCACCAAAACTTCATATCCTGCCAATATTCCTGAACGGGTTTGTTGTATACATCACGGAAGTATAAAATTCCTCCATGCTGCTGATCCCATCCGCGTTCCCACATATAATCCAGCATTTTGCAACCTAATGCAATTAAATGAGGGTCATTGTTTCTGTATTTGGCTTCGTGTAAGATGAACCAGGCCCCTTCAATGGCGTGACCAGGATTCAACGTGCGGCCATCAATGTGATCTATAATGGAACCATCTGGCGCTACTTGTTCCATCACACATTTAATGTCCTCTTTTACAAAATCGGTTTCAATTTCGGTAATCCATTTGCTGATCCATTCATCACAACGGGGGTCTCCAATATTTTCGCGTAACTGTTGTGCTGTGTTGATCATAATCATAGGAGTGCCTATTCCTTTTGATGGTCGGGTAGCGGTGAATTTAGGTTGTAAGAGATCCGATGAAGTGGAATATTCAATACATTTTCCGAATAAAAAACGCGCTTTTTCAGCGGCAGCTTCATCACCACTTGCTTTGGCGTAAGCAGACATGGCAATCACTGCAAAGGTTTCCGAAAAGTAATAGCGGCGTTTGCGTATGGGCTGTCCGTCACGGGTTACGTGAAAAAACATCTGCCCATCGGTATCAAAGCAATGGTTGTTTAAAAAATCGATTCCTGTTTTAGAACCTTCCAGCCATTCTTGTTTTGGCTCGATAGTATTGTAAAGTGTAGCCAATAACCATGCGGCACGACCCTGTATCCAAACCGCTTTGTCGTCGTCAATCAAGCTACCGTCCTGATCACGCATCAATAAATAGCCGCCAAATTCGGTATCGATCGAACGTGGAAACCAAAAGGGCACTGTATCATTTAATAATTGATTTTGATAAAAATCTTTTAAGCTGAGAAGATCTGTTTTTGAATAGCTCATTTTTAATATATTTTTGTAACTGATGTTTTTTATTTAGTGCCAGGTGTTCATTTAGAAGTCATTTAGCCAAAGAGATTTGCCCTTCCTATTTGTTTATCTTCCTTATGGAATCTCTTTTAATTTTCAGTAACTGCATCGAGTTCTAGTTTAAAGGTCGAACACGGTAAACCAGCTTCATTCAATAAATTGGCTGTAGTAAACGGTTTCCATGCGTATAAAACAGTTCTTATTTTTTCTCCTTTCGGTACCGTGATATGTACTTTATTTTTTATAATTGTTGCTTTACTTTGAAGGTGAATTCCTTTGTCGTTTACCAATTCAAAACCAATTAGTTGTTTTTTGTCAGCAGTGGTTAATTGTTTCGCAAATGCAAATGAAATCAGGATGTCTTCGTCTTTTTGTACAGCTTTCAAAGGGGATGGGCCATTCGCAATTACAGATTTTCCATAGGTGTACCGCAAGGCCAAAAGCGCCAAACGATCTGCCACTTCTTTTTTCTTAATTGGATGTACATTGAGTGCCTCGCCATAATCCATGCTAATTGCCATTCCGCTGTTTGGTATTTTATTTTGTAATCGGTTTTGGGCATCCCTGAATGCTGGCCAGGTTGGCCGGTCAATACCTGATAATTGAACATAATAAAAGGGGAGGTTGGCATCCCATGCTTTACGCCAGCTTTTTACTAATACCGGCAAGAGATGTTCATATAATTCAACATTGTGTGCATTGCTTTCGCCCTGGTACCAAATCACGCCTTTTGTAGGAAATTTTGTAAAGGCGTCAACTCCAGCTTCAAAATTGTAACAAGGATCATAGGGATGGCGTTGTTTTACATTTGTGGCGTTTTTCAAATTCATATCGGCGCGCGCTCTGACCCAAGGCATAATGAAGTCAGATTTGCGCCAGTTGGTCAATACATCAACTACTGTATTGTCATGTTCCAGTGTATTTCGGTCAATCCAGGATTCTATTGGTGATCCACCGACGGCCACTTGAATTAAACCCACCGGTACATTTTCTTCGCGAGCGATGTTTTTACCAAAGTAATAGGCAATGGCTGAAAAATCTTTGACACTTATCGAATCACATACCAACCAGCTTCCCGAAAAAAATTGCAGTTGATTGGTTTTATCCAAAGTGGCAGCATCCCAGGCCGTTTCATCAGTCTCTCGTATCCCTTTGGCATTGAATAACCGGATAGCAGAATTCCCAATTGCTTTTTTTATTTCTGCTGAACCATTTTCTGAGTTTTGAAGCTGGAATGCCATATTGGACTGTCCGGAACAAAACCAGACATCCCCAACCAGAATATTCTTCAAATTAAGGTTTGTTCCTTTAGACTGAATGATCATTTCGTACGGCCCGCCCTGTGTCGACGCTGGAAAAATAATTTTCCATTTTCCGTATGGATCGGCTATGACAGTCTTTTTTTGTTGTTTGAAAGTGACCGCTATGGTATCACCGCCATTAGCCGTTCCATAAATGGGAATAGGCTGATTGCGTTGCAAAACCATATTGTCGGTGAAAACAGCAGCTAATTTTAATCCGCCATAATTTTGAATGATGTTTTCATAAACGGTCTCCGCAAGAATAGTTGCTCCCTCTTTTGTTGGATGCAAAGCATCAGGAAATAGATCCGGACGATGGTATAGCTTTTCATGCAAATCAATTAAATGAACCTGATTTGCTTTTGCTATGGATGGTATATGGGATTGAATTTGCCAAAACCAATCTCTGGTTCCTGACTTAAAACGAGGGTGCTCATTAAATATAGGAGTTAATCTGCAGATGTAAATTTTTACTGTTGGATTTTGCTTTTTTAATGTATCCAGCAACCAGGCGTAATCGGCATCAAATTCCTCTTTGTAATTAGGCCAATTTCTTGGATCCGTATCATTTAATCCCAAATGGATAACAGCAATATCAGGGCTGTACGCAATGGCATCGGTACATTCCTTTGTCTTAGAATAGGGGGTGCTTCCTTTTTTCAAAAGTGTTGCTCCGCTATGTCCAAAATTTTTCACTTCATATTTTTCACCCATCAGGATTTGAAGCTGTGAAGGATAGGATTCATTTGCAGCATCAGCTAACAGATAACCCGCTGTCACGGAATCTCCAATGCAGGCCACTCTGAGGGTTGCTTTTTGTGCAACTGACTCAAAATGAAAGACTATTGAAACGAAAGAGACCAAAAATAATAGATTCTTTTTCATTGTATTCCTGTTTTTATTTTTTCATAAATTAGTTCAAATAGGCGTAAGTCATCCCCAGGCGGAACACAAGGCTCCGCCTTAACAGATAAAAAAACAACCAAAACAATCATTTGAACTTAGTAAACGATGCTAATGAATTTTAAACATCAACAAAATCATTCACTTTTGGACGTAGAAAACTGATTTGAACCAGTAAGGCAAGTACAACTACACCCGCCATCAGAGCAAAACCGTAGCCTAAAGTTCCGCTATCTGAGGATTTGCCTAAAAGGGAAGTTACTAATGCACCACAACCGACTCCAGTCATATTTAGGACACCGTAGGCCGTTGCCCTGTGTTTTGAAGAAACAAACTGACAGATAATAGGCATGTTATTAGCATCAAACATTCCATAACCTACACCAAAACAAAGCGCGGCACCCACCACATTAAATAAGGAATGTCCAAAACCAATCAGCAGTAGCGCAGGAATCGTTAAACTCAGACCAATTGCGCTGGTATAAACCCTGCCTTTTATGTTTATTTGTACCCATTTATCAGATAGAAGGCCACCAAAAATCACTCCCAATAAAGATGAAAAGGAGATGGCAATGGTAGCTAAGGGGCCCGCTTCTTCCATTGGGATTCCTAAGTTTTCTGAAAATAGGGTAGGCAACCAGTTTTTTGTGGCCCAGCCCGGTAAGCTTATTATGGCAAAATAGAACAAGATAACCCAAAAAGAGATGTTGGTGAATAATAAAGCTAAACCTTTAAAAAGAGAATTTTTTTGATTTGTTGTCATCGAATCTGAATCTACAGGTTTTGTTGCCACAACTGTTGTATCCCTTAAAAAGAAAACCAAAACGAAAGCATAAAAAATACCGACTATTCCAAAATAATGAAAAGTAGCATGCCAGGAATAGGTAGCGGCAATTGTAGCTCCAAAACCTCCCAATGCAGAACCCACATAGAGTCCCGTCATATGAATGCCAATGGCAAGAGATCTTGTTTTTTGCTGATGGTAATCGGCTATGAGCGATAAACCGGCCGGAATATATAAAGCTTCACTCACTCCCATCAGCGCTCTTAACCAATACACCTGACTGTACGTTGTCGCATAACCCATAGCATACGTTACCGCTGACCAGACAAATAAACTGACTACAATCAGCCATTTTCGGTTTAGTTTGTCCGCAATAATTCCGGATATGGGACTCATTAAAGCATAAATCCAAAGAAATATAGCCATTAAACGTCCAAAATTCTCACCAGATACCAATTCAGGAATGTCGGTTTCCATCGAGGGACGCATCGTTGCCAGCATTTGTCTGTCCATATAGTTTAGCAACGCGACGAGCCATAGCAAGCCTACTACCACCCAAGGATAATACTTCGTGTTTTTCATATTTTGATCTGCTTTATAATTTTATTTATGATTTTTACCTGTATTTTTCAACATAAAAAAATGGGGTAAAAACCTATTTTGAGCGAATTATTTTATAGTTCCTAACATAACATCAGGGGTACGAACACCTGGTTTTATTTCCCCATTGGACAAAACAATTCTATCATTCCATAGTGTAGCAGTAGTTGTCACATGAGCAGGAAAAGGCAGCTCACCAATCTTAGACCATGAATCGGTAAGGGTATCGTATAACAGGATTCCTTTATAAAAACCATCATGATTAGTATTCAGCTTATTTTTCTCTGCGGCTAACCTGGCCTTTTCCTCTGTAGAATTGGTTTGTGCAATCTGTGCTAAATACGTTTCGATTTTATGAAAAACGGTACCGGTATCACCACCAACGATTAAGATGGAATGCGAATCCACGGCCACACCTGCACCAGCTGAAAAGTTGATTGTGTTGACTCCATCCGATAGGTTTGCACGACTTTCCCAAATCTGTTTTTTTATATTAAAAGCAAAAGTAGTGTGGTGCAGATCACTTATGCCTGAAGGCGTTTTGGTTCTTCCGCCAATAACATAGATATTCGTCTCCTTGTTTTTATGCTGAACCACCGCAATCGTATTAGCCAAAGCGATGGGCAATTTGGGTAATGTTTTCCACTCCCGATTCGTACTGTTTAAATCAAGACTAAAAAACAGATCGGAAGATTTAGTCGGCTCATCACCACCAATTGCATAAATGACATTCCCAATATGGGTGAGCGCCATATTGGTAATGGCTAAAGGGAAATTGGGCAGGGCAGTAGCTTCAACCTCAGTTAAAGCAGCATTCCAGTTTAAGATAAAGGCTTTATTTGAAAGTCCATTTTCATTTTCACCACCCACATATACCACTCCTAAATCAGTTGAAGTGGAACTGCAATAGGCAATAGGTTCCGGTAATGTGCTGCGTACATTTTTATTCCAGGTATAGGTATCGTTGCACTTTTGCAATACATGAATTTCTTTTGAATAGTGTTTTTTTCCTCCTTTCCAAGGCATTTTATCTTGGAAATTTGCACCTCCCGCGACAATTAAAACATCATTAGTAATGCCATTAATTGCACCAGCAAAACCTAATGAGGTACTGCCATCAGCATTTTGCAGTTGAGCTGCCATTTTCCATTCAACATGGTTTATGGCTTTTTTTTGAGAAAGGGCATCTGTTGTTGACATAATAAGTAAGGAAAGAATGAGAGGAAAAATAGATTGATTCATACTGCTTGTTTTGAAATAAACGAACTGGCTATTTGGATTTGAAATCTCCAAAATGGAGGCTTTCTACATCTTTTTTAAACAATTCGAACTGTTCGAGACTCATGTTTTTTACCGGAAGTCTAAATTCTCCTAAATCCAGCCCCACCATTTTCATATAGGCTTTACCTACTGATATCCCCCCATATTTACCTAACAGGCGAATCATATCAATTGATTTTTGCTGCAACGCACGTGCTTTAACCAAATCAGTTGCATTGAATGCGGCAATTAAATCATAGTACAACGGAGCGGCATAGTTGAATGTACTTCCGACAGCACCTTTGGCTCCTAACACTAAGGCAGACAACATGTTCTCGTCACGTCCCCAAAGCATATCGAATTTACCATTTTTATAACTCATACAACTTTGGTAATCCATAAAATCTTCATGGGTATATTTTACTCCTGCAAAATTCGGCAGTTTTCCATCCAATGCTTTGACCAAATCAAACATTGGCAGGTTTACCCCTGACAATACCGGAATATGGTAGTAATAGAAAGGCATATTAGGCACCCTTTCACCTACTTTGATACAGACTTGCGCCAGTGTATCTATAGTGGCAGGCTTGAAATAAAATGGTGCTGTCAATGACACCGCATACAAACCAATTTCATAAGCGTGTTTTGCCAAATCAATACAATCCGTAAGACAGGTACCTCCAAGGAACACCATTACTTTAAAATCGGCATCATGATTGGAACAGTCCGCCCAAGCTTGTGCAACGGCTTTTTTCTCTTCTAGGGTAATAGAGACGCCCTCTCCGGTAGATCCATTAATAAAAGCACCTGTAATTCCGTTTCGTTTTAGAAAAGTATAGTAGGCCGGAATTAGGCTAACATCTAATGTTCCATTGCTGTCAAAAGGTGTAAAAGGAGCTGAAATAAGTCCTTGTAAATGTTCGATTTTCATGAGATATCTTTTTTAATTATTCTTTTTTATTCTTTTTTATTCTTTCTTATTCTTTCTTATTCTTTTATCTTTTTAATTATACCGGGAATTTAAGAAACTCCCGGCTTAATTTAAGACCTCTTTTATTATGGATTCTGAGTGATTTTTGGATTGAAGTTAATGGTGTTTTGGGATATTGGAAACAATATTTTTTTACCGGCCATTGATGGCACGAGGTATGTTTTGTTGAAACGAACTAAATCCCACCATGCTTTGCCTTCAAAAGCTAATTCTTTTAACCGTTCATTTAAAATGACATCGTTATTAGCTGCCTGAGAGCCGTTTGTAAAGGAGGCAGAAGCATCGGCTCTTTGCATTACCTGATTCATTTCTGAAGTTGGATCCTGGCCTAATGCATTTTTAATTTCTGCTTTCATCAGCAGGATGTCAGCCCAGCGGTACATAATAATGTCGCTCACAAACCTTCTGGTTGCACCGTCAACGGTTCCATTATATTTCACTAAACCGGTGACTACCGGAGTAGATCCATTATATAAAGTTAAATAAGTAGCTGTTTTTCGGGTATCCGAACTGCTAAAGTTGAAGCGGGTAATATCGGGTTGTACTCTGGAAATACCTGCATTACCGGTACCGACTCCCAGGGTTCCAAAAGTGGCCGTTGCTGTCGCTGCTGTCAGTGGCGCAAAGTCGCTTGGTCCAACAAACATGAAAGAATTCCAATTGTCGGACAGTGATGAAGGCACATCGGCTAATGAATAGCGTACTGCAAAAAGTACTTCGGCATTTCCTTTATTGCTAAAAGCAAATACATCTTTGAAATTTGGTAGTAGGGCTGGTGCCGAAGGAATAGCATTAATGGCAGTCAAAGCCGTATTTAAATCCGTGTTTCCTCCGCTCAATTGTTTGGCTGTCCATAAATTCACATCTGCTTTTAAAGCATAAGTTGAAGCCAAGGATAGCTGAACCTTATTGTTGGTCGCATCAGGAAAATTAGCAATCGCCAATTCAATATCAGACTTAATGAATGCAAATGTTTCTTCGATTGTATTTCGTGGAACGATATATTCGGATTGATTGGTGTTTTCTGTTGGTGTGGTTACAATTGGCACACCACCCCAGGAACGCGCCATAATAAAATAAGCGAAAGCACGCATAGCGTATGCTTGTGCCACATATCTCTTTTGCTCATTCACGGTTGTTGGACTGAATTGAATTGTCGGAACATATTTCAATACTAAATTTGCCTGGTGAATTACCGTATACAAACCGGCCCAGTCCACGTCGATATTTTGGGCCGTTAGGTTGTTATTGTAATAATTTGCCAAACTCAGTGGTGACTGAACGCCACTGGTTATTTCAGCACACCTTGCACCTCCCAGCAAATAATAATTTTGTTGGGTTTGGGCTCTAAAAGTAAAATACATACCGTTGACGCCAGCTTTGGCATCGTCTTCTGTTTTCCAAAAACTGGCAGAAGTAATTACACTTTCAGATTTTAGATTTAAATCGTCTTCGCAGGAACTTACCAGTGAAAGTCCGATAAAAAGTATAACGTATAAAAGAATTTTCTTTTTCATGATATTTAGTATTAAAAATTACAGACCAATGTTTAAACCAAGGATGAAGTTTTTTGGAACGGGATAGGTACCTTTTGCTCCGGCATCATTTAATCCAAGACTTGATCCGCCATCGATACCTTGTACTTCAGGGCTTAAACCGCTGTATTTGGTAAAATAATGTAAATTGCTTCCTGTTACATATACGCGTACTGATGCTAATTCAACTTTGTCAATTATTGATTTTGGAACAGTATAGCTCAATGTAATTTCTCTGATGCACAGATAATCTCCACTTTCGTAGTAACGGCTATTTCCTTGAAACATATTGGTATTATAGCTTGCACCACTAGCCTCGGAACGGAACAAGTTGTTTTGGTTGGTTTGATCCGCCCAACGGTAACGGGGCACATTAGTAATGTCACCTTCTTTTTGCCAGGATTGCAGGCTTTCTGCCAATAATCCGTAATTCCCTTGAAACTGACCTACAAAACGTGCTCTGGCTTCGTTGTAAATAGTAGCTCCCAAAGAGTAATCTGTTCTTACGGTCAATGAAAATCCTTTATAACTTGCGTCAAAATTAAATCCTCCTACAAATTTAGGGAACATATTACCCATGAAAGTTCTGTCGCGGCTGTCAATTATACCGTTGTTATCTACATCTAAAAATACAGCATCTCCAGCGAATTTCTTACCGGTCGGATTTCCACCTGCTGCTGCAGTTTTAGTTACATAATTATCATGTGTTGTTACGTTGTAGGCATCAGCTTCCGCTTGAGTGGAAAGAATATGCAATTGCTTATGGGCATAAAAGTCACCAATTTTTTGACCTTCCTGTAAACCGCCAACATACTTATAAGTACCGCTGGCGGCATCCCAAATTTCAGTTCCGCCAATTCTGTTGTTTACATTTCCATTGAAAGGAAGTTTCTCGATTACATTGGTATTGTGTGAAACATTAGCTCCTACATTAATTTTTAAATCATTTTGATTGTACACATTGGCATTCAGTTCCAATTCAAAACCTTTACTTCTTAGTCCACCTAAATTGGTTAGCACCGTAGAGAAACCACTATTGGATGGAAGCGTAAGATTCGTTAGTAAATCAGAAGTCAGTTTATTATAAAAATCTCCAATTATTCTAATTCGATCCTTGTTAAAACCAAGATCAAAACCTCCGTTTATAGTTTGTGATTGCTCCCATTTCAAACCTGGATTGGCAATTTGAGAATTTACAATTGCAGATTGCCCATTGTAGCTATTGGCAAATCCGTTAGCGGAACCAGAATACAATCCTCCGGATTGGAAATCCCCCAGAGTACCTAAGTTACCGTTTACACCGTAGCTTCCACGAAGTTTAAAAGAAGAAACAACCTCAGGCATCACAGTCCAAAACTTCTCTTCATGTGCATTCCAGCCTACAGATAATCCTGGGAAAAAGCCATATTTATTATCTGGGCCTAAACTGGAAGAACCATCATAACGGAAAGAGGCTGTTGCAAAATACCTGCTTTTGTAATCGTAATTCACACGACCAAAAACACTGTTCAGCACTAATCGGGTATTGTTGCTAAATACAGAAACCGGTATGGGTGATGAATCTAAAGTTTGGGCAAGATCGGAAGGACTTCCTTTTCCGGAAGCATTAAATGCTTTTATGGTTCTGTCGAATTTAGAAGCACCCAATTTTGCCTGAAAATCACCTTTATTATCCAAAGATTTAGCATAGGTAAATACCCCTTCGTATTGGAATTGAGCAATTTGATTGCTTAATCGTGTGGCAGTACGAGTATTGTCTACCAAACCATTGCTTCCACTTAAAAAAGCCTGTTGAAAAGTATTGTCGTTTTCATTTTCATTGTATATTGACAATGAAGGTGTAAAAGTCAAAGCATCAGTGATTTTTAAATCACCGTCGACACTCATCTGCAATTTATTATTTTCATTAATTCCTTTCACTTTACCCATCTGGTATAATGGATTTCCATTAATGTTATTCTGGCCAGGAGCTAACGTTCCATCCTCTAAATATAATTTTGTGGTAGGAGCGTTTCCTAAGTACCTGTTGAAAACAACGCTATTGGCAACCACTTGATTATTGCTGGACTTCGAGTAGAGAACACGTCCATTTATAGTAAAATTGTCCGCTAATTTCAAAGAGGCATTTAACTTACTGGTAAAGCGTTGGTACCCGGTAAATATCGTTATACCGTCTCCTTTTAGATAGCCTAAGCTCAAGTCAAAAACACCGTGATCCCCACCGCCGCTAAAACCTAAGGTGTGATTTTGGGTGATGGCATTTTGAAATAAAATATCATTCCAATTCGTGCTTTTGTACAAAATAGTATTGGCAGCATTAAGAGGATCTGCCATTTCTTGCCAACCTTTCGCCTGTAGCCCTTGAATAGTGGCTGCATCCAGATTTGATTTTAATAAAGTGGCGAATGGGGTGTTATTCAATAAGTTATTTCCGGTACCGGCAGGTGTAGCCCCTGTTAATTGCCCTAATCGGGCAATACCGGTGGTGGTTGAAAGTCCTGCGATTTCGGCCGCATTATACAAACCTAAACGTTGTAATCTAATGTAGTCTCCGCCTTCCAAAAAATCATATTTCTTACCTACCTGACTGTTTTGAGTGGAAACATTGTAGGTAATTTTAGTTTTGCCTACTTTACCAGTCGACGTGGTAATAATAATAACACCATTGGAAGCACGAGCTCCATAGATGGATGTTGCTGCGGCATCTTTTAACACTTGTAAGGATGCGATGTCAGCAGCGTTGATATCATCAATTTGAGTACGAATAACGCCATCAACAATATACATAGGAGTCGCACCTGCAGGATTATCAATAGAAGTACCTCCACGCACTAAGATATTAGATGCTTTACCCGGTTGGCCTGATGCGGTACGCACTACTAGACCTGTTACATTTCCCTGCAAGGATTGTGTTACGTTGGAGTAAGGAACATTTTCTAAAACCTTTTTGTCTAATTTAGAAACTGAGGTACTTAAGGTCCTTCTATTTTGTGAACCATAACCCACCACAATAACTTCATTCATTTGCTGGCCCACTTCTTTTAGGACTATAGTAAGAGGCGCGTTGCCAACAGTTACTTCCTGCTCTTGAAGCCCTATGTAAGAAACTACTAATGTTGTTATATTGTCAGGTACTTCAAATGTAAAATTCCCGTCAAAATCTGTCTGTGTTGAAAGAGTAGTGCCCTTGGCAATAATATTTACTCCAGGTAAAGATTCTCCTTTTTCATTAGTTACCTTTCCTGTAATTTTCTTTTGGATTAGGTCTAATTTGTTTGCTTCTTTGGTAATGACAACATTTTTTTCTAAAAAAACAACCGTTGCTGAGGTTACCGAAGCTGATGCCTGTGCAGTAAAAGCCACTAGAAATAAGGATGTTAATTTCATGGCTTTCCCCAGATTAGGGCTAAGCCAACAATTTTTAGGCTTGCTTTTTGGTAATAAATTCATACTTTTGTAATGGTTAGGTTAATAATAATTCTTCCTTCTTGGTTTATTTATTTGTTTTCCAACCGCAGTTCTTTTTACGAAGAACCAGCCAGCAATGTGTACAGCATCTGCTGGCTTTTTTTATGGATAACAAATGAATGTTTTGTAAAAAAGGGTTTTCCCATTTTTGTTGTTTTTTAAGTTGGTAATCTTAAAACCATTCTTTGTGTTTTAAGAATAAGAATGGCTGCGTTCGTTTTTTAATGATAATTTTTACTAATTGAAAAAAACTATTTCAAAAGAAAAACAGCACAGTCAGAATACATGTGGGGATTGATACTCTTAAAAGATAAAAATCCCTCCTGTAATAGTAATTTTGTACGAATTTTTCTCTTCAACTAAAGTATTTTTCTTGATCCTTTATAAGAGAGAAAGTAGAAAATATAGTAAAAGAACCATTTTAAAATAGCATTCTTTTCCGTGTTATTTATTATTACGATGTAAATATATAAATAAATTTAATAAATACAATGTACTTATTAAATTATTTTAATAATTAAAATTTAGAAGTAATTTTAGCTATTAATCAATGGAGATAACATCTTTTCTTTTATAACACAACACGCCCCAATAACACCAGCGCGACGACCTAAAGTCGATTTTTTAAGTTTCATATCCCGGTTCACTAAACCTAAGGAGTATTTTTTTAATGCAGATTGAATAGGCAATAGGGTGTAATCTCCCAATTGAGAAAAATCACCGCCAATTACCAATAAATCAGGATTAAAGATGTTGAGTAGAATAGACAAATAACGTCCCATTTTCTCGCTCTGTTTGGTTACCAGATCAACACACAAAGTATCTTCTAAATTAAAAGCTCCGTTTATTATTGTATGGTGCTGCAAAGCAATAGCATTTTCATCAAGAACTACTTTTGATTGTTTGCCTTCTTTTATAGCAGCCTTAAACTGATTTACGAGTGACCAGCCTGAAATCTCCGTTTCCAGACATCCCAGCTTGCCGCACTGACACATAATTCCATTGTCAAAGATGGTACTGTGACCGAATTCTCCGGAGTAACCGGATTTTCCATAATACAGTTTACCGTCAGTTATCATTCCTATGGCCACACCCCAACTGTAATTCACAAATATTATATTCTGCTCATCATCAACAACCCCTTCACAATATTCACCAAAAGTCATTGCTCTGGTATCATTTTCCAGACGAACCGGCAAGTTTAATTGATCTGAAATGATCTCCGTTAAAGGTCTGTTTTCGCTAAAGAAGTAATTATAGCTGAATCCTTCCATAGAATTAATACGACCGGAAAAGTTGATGCAAACCCCCACAATCATCTTTTTTTCGACAGAGCTATCTTCTATAAATGAATTGATTAAATTGCAGAATTCCAAAAGGGATTCTTGTGTATTTTCTAAGATAAAAGAAGTTCCCAGTTCTATACTGACAAATTCGTTTTTAATGTTTTGCAAACCAATCGACATACTGGCTAAACTGACTTCGACCCCTAAAAAGTAAGCACAGGTTGGATTGATACTGTATAAAGAAGGTCGTCTTCCGCCGCTATTGGTAATTTTCCCCAGATCCACCACATAGTCTTCTGACAATAATTCGTTAACGGCTTTAGTTACCGTTGGGACACTAGATTGCAGTTCAGAACTTAATTCTGCTATCGTAGCATTACCGGCTGACAATAATCGTTTTATGATTGCCTGTCTTAGCATATGCCACTTTTGCCCCGAAAGGCTTTTGTCTGTACTACTGTCTAGTAAATCTTTTAAACTCATTAGGGTTCCTTTTAAAAAATTACAACGGGATTCATTTACAAACTTACTATAATTTTTTTTTACACAGTGATTTAAACGTATCACAAATAAATTATTTAAAATTGGAACGTTTTTAATGCGTTTGACCTGATGTATTTTGAGTCGCTAAATTTTAAAAAAGTTTTTTTTAGTACTTATATATTATTCTTTTACTTCAACAAAAGTAAACATCCACTTCACCGGATTTTGAGCATCATTGGAACTGAATTTGCCGACGGGGCATTTGACTAAAATAGTATTCCATCCTTTTTCCAATACAATCTTTGTAGGGCTACGGTATTCGTAGCCCTCATCAAATAGTGGGATTTCAGAGTCTCCTTTTTGACCTGCATGAGCCCAATGCGGCGGATTGATTCGCACATTATTAACCCAAAGGGCACTGTTTTTGTTGTCCCAGGCTGCTGCTGGAGGAGAATCACTAAAGGTAGATCTGGAAAGATTGTTAAACCCTATCCAGAAATTTTTCTTTGTTTTTTCATCACTCCATATTTTGGTAGTGGCATACCAGGTAGTGTTTTCTTTTTGATCCTTTACATGGGCTTGTATCATTGGAAACCAAAAATGCCTGAACCAGATGGTACCTCCGTAAACAACGGGGTTTTTATGTAAGGGCTCTTTTTCGAGATACGATTTAGATTCGGGTTTAAAGATTTTTTCTGTTGCTCCTTTGTTGTCAAATGGCCCTATTAATTTCCACTCAATATCACTTTGTTTTACATAAGGAAAAGAGAGGTTTTTAAAATAGAGGGTTTTATGGTCTAACAGACGATTTTCAAAATCTACAAAAAGGGTATAGCGTTCGGTACCTGGAGTGCTAATGTCTGACAAGAAGTTTTTCCATCCGCCTCCAAGCCAGCTTCGCTCGGCAAAAGCCAACATTACCGAATATACTGCATTCATTTTGATCAGGTCTTCTTCTTTACTCACCCTTCGGTCTGGCCAATTGCAAAGAATAGCGCCCAATTTGGTCTCATCGCCTGCTGCAACATCACAGATTTGGTGATTGAATGTTGCCACGACACCGTCAATAGGATCAAAAGCATTGAGATATAAATGACGGGAATCCAGTGCAGGAAACTTGTCTTTAGGTGTTGCAGTGCCGATCCACATTTGCTTGATGGTGCCTTCAGGAACATTTCCGCCCGGATCCCATGCAATTATTTTTTTGCCTAATAATTTTAGTTCGGCGACCATAGTCGGCAAGAATTCTTTATTGGTAATATGTACTTCATCGCCGCCTATATGGATGTAAGGGACACTTAACTCTTTGGATAATTCAATTAGTATATTTTTGCAAATGGCCACTCCTTCATTACTTTGCATGTCTACTCCCATAGCCCTTTTAAAAGCAGCACTGTGTCCTGGCATATCAATTTCGGGAATTAGGGTAATGTATCTTTCTTTACAATAGGCAATTAAATCTTTCATTTCTTCCAGTGAATAAAATTCACCCGGATTGCGCAACATGGTTTTACTGCTGGTTAATTGCGGATAAAGCTTGCTTTGCAAACGCCATGCAATATCTTCTGTAAGATGAAAATGGAAAATATTCAGTTTGTACGCAGCCATCACATCAATTTGCTGCTTTAATTGTTGGATTGACTGATAATTTCTTCCCACATCTACCATGAATCCACGCCACGCAAAGGCAGGCCAATCCGTTATTTCACTCGCATCTACTGCAACATTGTCACGCATGAGCTGCACTAAAGTTTGGATACCATTATAAATTCCCTGGGGTGTATTGGCGGTAAGTACCACTTTATCGTTTGTGGTTTCCAAATGGTAGGCTTCAGATTGACCCTGAGGGGTCGAAATGTTTCCTAAACGAAGTTGAATGGAATGTTCCGTACTGGAAATTTTATCTGTCAATGCTACGGATAGGCCACGCTGCTCCATGGCATTTTTTAACACCAACCCTTCTTTAAATAATATCGGGTCCTCAACAAGAATTTTGGTGGGAGAAGTAAGGGAAAAAGACCCGGTATTCCATTTTAGCTGTTGGGGTTTGGGAAGCAAAGAGGGTTTGGATTCCAGATTAAAAACATGCGGATAAATCAAATGCTTCCACAACAGATATCCTTCTCCCTTGAGATGTAATCCGTCGTTAGTATACTGTTGTAACAATTTTCCAGTTGCGTCACAAAAGGAGGTGTGGAGATCAATATAAGTATACTGATATGCAGCCGCATTTTGCTTCAAATTAGCATTTAACAGTTTTATTTGTTCTCCTTTACTGGTGTGTCCGCCAAATTTTTTATACACATCATTTACAGGTAATACACTTTGAACATATAGTTTTGTTGATGGACTTTCCTGTTTTAAATAGGAGGCAACTCTTATGATGTTTTTAAAAATACTATCTGCTGCGGTATTTCTTGACAAATCATTGATCCCGATCATTAAAAATACTTTTGCTGGTTTTCTGGTGGCTATTTCATCGATTCGGTTAAGAACTCCGGCGCTGATGTCACCACTGATGCCACGATTCTTTATACGGTTGTCTGCAAATAATTCACTCCATTCTGCACCATCGGTTATACTGTTTCCCAAAAAAACAATATCGTTTTTTGTCTTTGGCAGTGTTCTGAAATGGGTGATTCTCTGGTGATAGTAAGTAGAGAACAGGCTATCCGGGAAAGTTATTTTTTTAAGCTGAGCATACCCATTTTCTGCAACAAACAGCGTAATGAGGATGCTTAGCACGTAAAACCGGCTTTGTTTTTTTAAAGTGGACATAATTGTATTTAATTTCAAGATTGATTGCGTGGTCTTAAAATGCAATCAGGGTCTTTTAGTTGCGATTTTTTTGCTTTTTCTTTTTGATTGGTTTATTGGTAATAAAAGTGTCTTTTCCGTCGCTTAGCCACTTGAGACTGAAACGGGCAAAATACATTTGATAGATTGAATTTTCCCCGTTTTCATAATAAATACCTATTGTACCGTCAGGTAATACCGTTAAACTGGAGTAGGCAGAGGCTCCCGAGAAAATGGTTTTTCTGATCGGCCAGGTCGCTCCTTCATCGGTACTCATTAATACAGAAACATTGGTTCTGTTATTTGCGAAAGGAATGGAATGCAACAGTCGATTCTTGTTATATCCGTCAAGAGTTGAGGTATATCGTATCAAATCGCCATCGCAATTTGGATCGGTTATATCAACCTGATCATAAGCAGTTCCCCAGGTAAGCCCTTGGTCTATTGATATATTAAAACGTCGCGGTCCTTTATTGCGGATACTCATCATCAGATTGCCATTGTTCAATTCTATAATTTTTGATTCGTCTCCATCGAGTTCAGCTCTGCCTGTTGAAGCGATCCAGCTAGCCCCGTGATCGGTACTACTGATCATATAATTGTTGATGTGCTCCTTTCCGGCGACGTCTTCACGAACAGCAATTGCCGCCACAATTTTTCCATCGTGCAGTTGATGGGCCCTTCCTGAGGCTACAAATAATCCTTTCCAATTGGGATTAGGGCCATAAATTTGATGGGTTACATCCAGAGGTGTTCCCCAAGTTTTACCGTTATCGGTACTACGAACAATTAAAACTTTAGCAGGAGCAGCGTTTGTCGATGTAAAGAATCCTTTTTCTGCGGAAAGGATACATAATAAATTTCCATTGGTTTTGTCCAGCACCAATGCTGCGTCTCCGGCTCCATTTGGACCTCCAAAGTTCGCAATGACCAAAGGGGTTGTCCAGGTTTTTCCTTTATCTGTACTGCGACGCACTACGGGATCAATTTTGGCGGCTAAATCTCCGGCATGATTCCATCTTTTATCCGTTACGGTCACTAATGATCCGTCGGCCGCAGTTATGATTGCAGGAATTCGGTAGTGTAACGATCCGGCATCCCCAGGAGTGAATAATAATGTATTTGTTAATAAGATGACCCTGTTGCCAGCAATGGTATTAGGGGTGGCATTGTAAGCAACGTTGTTTACTACAATTGATTCACAGGTTGCATCCAATAGATTTCCTTCTGTAGCACTGGCTGCGACATCATAGGTAATCCAAAAATAATTATCTCCAGAGGTCAATGTTTGCGTTCCATTAGCGACGAGGTCACCTGATGCAGGTCCAATGGTTCCAAATAGGGTAGCGGTGGCTGGATTAAAAACCGCATTGGCTCCGCTTGAATACACCTTAATAGTTCTGACATCAGCTACATCGGTAGTTCCTGTCATAGTAAATTTCAACCTATTTAAGATAGCTGAACTGTTGCTCGCCGTAACTTTTACTGCCAAAATACGTTGATCATGAGCTCCCAGAGCTGTTGGAAGTTCCGTTTGAATTAATGAAACACTGTTGATCGTATTGGTTTGACCAATCGATGGGATTCCATACAGGTAAAAAATAAATAAAAGGAAAAGTGATTTTCTCATATTGTAATACTATTGGGATCTTAAATGATACCGTTATATTTAGAAACTGTTTTTTGATTGATAAATAATGAAAGTAATAAAAATTAATTATTCATTGAGGTATTCAGTAAGTATTTGCAGGCAATACCACTCCTGTCGGGGCAAATGAAAGGGTCCTTTGAACATATTTCCTTTGGCAGTCTGGGCGATGGTTCCGTCTTTATGCAAATACCCAAACCATTCTCCGTTTTCTTTATCGTGGAATTTACCATAAGCATAGTCATGAACCATTTTGTGCCATGTTGCATATTTTTCATCTCCGGTCATCGTGTAGGCCAATAGGGTTGCAATAATTACTTCGTTATGGGGCCACCAAAACTTCATATCCTGCCAATATTCCTGAACGGGTTTGTTGTATACATCACGGAAGTATAAAATTCCTCCATGCTGCTGATCCCATCCGCGTTCCCACATATAATCCAGCATTTTGCAACCTAATGCAATTAAATGAGGGTCATTGTTTCTGTATTTGGCTTCGTGTAAGATGAACCAGGCCCCTTCAATGGCGTGACCAGGATTCAACGTGCGGCCATCAATGTGATCTATAATGGAACCATCTGGCGCTACTTGTTCCATCACACATTTAATGTCCTCTTTTACAAAATCGGTTTCAATTTCGGTAATCCATTTGCTGATCCATTCATCACAACGGGGGTCTCTAATATTTTCGCGTAACTGTTGTGCTGTGTTGATCATAATCATAGGAGTGCCTATTCCTTTTGATGGTCGGGTAGCGGTGAATTTAGGTTGTAAGAGATCCGATGAAGTGGAATATTCAATACATTTTCCGAATAAAAAACGCGCTTTTTCAGCGGCAGCTTCATCACCACTTGCTTTGGCGTAAGCAGACATGGCAATCACTGCAAAGGTTTCCGAAAAGTAATAGCGGCGTTTGCGTATGGGCTGTCCGTCACGGGTTACGTGAAAAAACATCTGCCCATCGGTATCAAAGCAATGGTTGTTTAAAAAATCGATTCCTGTTTTAGAACCTTCCAGCCATTCTTGTTTTGGCTCGATAGTATTGTAAAGTATAGCCAATAACCATGCGGCACGACCCTGTATCCAAACCGCTTTGTCGTCATCAATCAAGCTACCGTCCTGATCACGCATCAATAAATAGCCGCCAAGTTCGGTATCAATCGAACGTGGAAACCAAAAGGGTACCGTGTCATTTAATAGTTGATTCCGATAAAACTCTTTTAAGTTTAAAAGATCTATTTTTGAATAGCTCATTTTTTTTAGGAAGTATTTACTAGTTAGATTTTAGTTCGGTTATAACATTGCGATCTGCTTATTTTTAAATTTTTACGCATTAGTATATTCCCGTGGAATAATTATTAATTTCGATACAATAGAAGGGCAGGCGGTACGGCTTTTTTAGTTCCATTAGATTGTATCTTAAAATGCATTTTAAAGATTCGAATACGTGCCAAGATGCATTAATTTGATTAATTATCAGCCAAGACGAGACAATGGGTCTCGCCTCGACCGATAAAAAAAACAAACCAACCAAACTAAGCTTAACCAGAGCTTATATTATTGAAAATGAATTTTAGGTATAGGGTAAAATCATTCACTTTTGGACATAGCAAACTGACTGAAATCAGTAAAATATTTATAAGGCAGAATAAGACAATCCAGGAAGAGATAGTAGTGAAGAGTCACTCTGAATCAATAGTTTTTATCCATTTATTGGAAATTTCATTGCGACTATTGTAATAAAACCGACAAAGTTTTCTTTGTCGGTTTTATCAGTCATCTATTAAGTTCCTTTGTAACCTGGATTTTGGGCATCTAGTAAAGTTTGATCACTAGTTAAAGTGCCCAGATCAATTGGCCATAGTAATTTATGGTTTTGGCCGACAACATTATCAAGTACACCTGTCAATGGTAAGTCTTTTCTGAAAGCTAAAGGATTTCCGGAAGCATCCTGCATGCGGCGTAAGTCGTACCAGATTTTTCCTTCAGCCACGAATTCTTTTTGTCTTTCTGCGAAAATAGCCAATTCGTTTTGCTCGAATGAACCATTTACATAAATAGGGGCAACACCGCCACCACCTGCATAAGCACGGGCTCTGATGCTATTAATTTCAGCAGCTGGACTCTGGCCTTGTTTGTTTTTAATCTCAGCCAATAGTAAAATAGCTTCAGATAGACGATAAACAGGGAAATCATCGGAGAAAATACGAGCACCATCAACAACAGTACCGATAAACTTACGCAAGTTGGTTGCATGGACAGTTCCTTTGTTAAAATTTAAGAAAGTAACATTTGCCCTGGTATCGGCAGCATCATATTTTTGATATAATTCGTATTTATATTCATAACGAATAATGGTTCCACCACCATTTACCTTTAACGGGTCACTGGCAGGAATGGCTGTACCCTTATCATCAATATAGCTGCTTAAAGGATCCGTAATGGCATATATAAATTGCCCGTAACTATTAGTTGCCTCTCCAAAACCATATCGCAGGGCAAAAATAATCTCATTGTTTCCTTTAATTGCAGCTGTGGCAGCTGAATTAAATACATTGGCAAAACTCGGTTGCAAACTATATTTTGGTATAACAGCTTCTACCGCAGCTCTGGCAATAGCTAAATCAGCAGCTGTGCTTGTAGGCGCAGCACCATCAATAGTAACTTTGGCAGACCATAAATATACTTCAGCCTGCAACATTTGCGTGGCTGCCAAAGACCATTGTGCTTTTTGCATTTTGGTTGTATAATTTCCAGAGAAATTAGCAACAGACTTATTGACATCTTCTTTGATAAAGTCTAAAGTCTCTTTCTCTGTTGCGGTGCGCGACAAATAGGCATCCGCGGCCGTTGTTGGAGTGGTAATAGCTACTTTCGGTTCTTTTGCTAAGGGTACCCTGCCGTAAGTACGATACAATTGAAAATAGTAAAAAGCTCTTAAGCCATACGCTTGCCCTAAATAATAACTCTTATCTGCAGCTACCAGATAATCAGCTTTTTCTACCTGATAAATAAAATTATTTATCTGAAATATGGCAGCATAAAAGCCTACCCAACCGGAGATGCCAGGGGAAGATTCTCTTAAGTCCTGGCGAACGATAGCTCCTGCGTTTAAAGAAGCAGTTCCGGTAAAGCTGGTACCGTCTCTTAAGGTGCCTCCTCTAAGTTCCCCTAAGTTGAATAAGGTAAACTGATAGCTTCTGAGCTGGTTATGTAGTCCAACCATTGCTCCGTCCACTTGAGAGGGGGTTTTCCAAAAGCTCTCACTAGCGTAATAATCTTCTGGAGCTAAATCCAGTTTGTCGCAGGCATTAAACGTAATTGACAACGTCAGTAATGCAAATCCTATTAATATTTTTTTCATAGTTTTTATAAAATAAATTGAACACCGAAAATTACTGTGCGTGGTAATGGATAACCTCCTGTAACATTTAATCCCTGATCTGTTTTCTCTGGAGTGAATAAAGTTGATTTACTGAAGTAACCTAAATTTTGTCCGGTTAAGGTGAATTTGATTCCTTCTATTTTTAACTTAGCTAATAAATCAGCCGGTAATGAATACGCTAAACTGATTTCGCGGAATGCTAAATAATCAGCTTTATTGTAGAACATGCTTGAGGTACGGAAAGTATTGTTTTTAAACAATTGATCTGCCCAGTAGTAGGTTGGGTACTTGGCGTTTGGATTCTCAGGGGACCAGGTGTCTAATGTTGCTGTTGTTGTGTTAAATGTTCCTTGCGCGTTGCTTAAGAACCAGGATTTAGGTCCATCGTATTGAACATGACCTAGAGCATAATCAAAACGCGAGCTAAATGAGAATCCTTTGTATTTGGCGTTGAAACCAAAACCACCAGTGATTGTTGGAATAGTACGTCCCATATATTCTCTGTCATAGGTATTGATAATACCATCTCCGTTTACATCTTTCCACATTACATCACCTAATGCGATCGGATAAGACAACGCTTTTTCGGCTGGAGTCATGTTATTAAAAACATTTGGGTGAACTAAAACTTTGGCGCCAATCAAATCTTTTAGTTTCAACGCATAAGAATCTAGCTCAGCTTGGGTTCTAATGATACCTTCGGCAACATAGGCATAAGCCGTGTTTGGATCTTGACCTTCCTGCAAGCCGCCAACCCAAATTAAATTACCGTTTTTATCATAAACCTGACTTCCGCCAACTCTATTATTTTCTAAACCATTATTGGGTAATTTTAATATTTTATTAGCATTGTAAGCTGCATTTGCTGAAAAATCTAATGAAAAATTGGAGTTTTTAATAACTTTATAATTCAATTCAACCTCAAGCCCTTTATTTTGCATATTACCTAAGTTTGTTGTGATTGACGTTAAACCTGAGGTAGCAGGCAGGGTAAAGCTCGAAATTTTGTCTTTTGTTTGTCTGTTATAGTAAGCAATAGTAAGGTCTAGTCTATTCAACAGGCGCGTGTCGATACCAAATTCATAAGTTGCCGAACGTTCCCATTTTAAGTCGGGGAAAGGAAGGCCTGAGGCCTGATAACCAATAATTCCATCGTATTTTCCTGATCCGTAAGAACCTTGCAATTGGTAAGCCCCAATACCGCTCACGTTTCCGTTCTGACCATAACTGGCTCTAAATTTAAGAGTATTCACTATTTTAGAATCACTTAGGAAACTTTCTTTATGTAAGTTCCAACCCACGGATACTCCAGGAAAATTACCCCAGCGGTTGTTTAATAATCTGGAATAACCATCGCGTCTTGCGGTAAGGGTCAATAAGTATTTTTCATCATAGTCATAGGTAACACGGGAAAAGAAAGATAAAATACGTTGGCGGGTATGATAGGTATCAATACTTCTTTTGTCTTTATCAGCGCTGGTGTATTGCAAATCCATAAAATCATCCGATGGAGCACCTGAACCAGAGGCGGACAATCCGTTTTGATAGATGTCATAATATTCAGTACCTACCATCGCATCTATATGATGTTTTCCTAAGAAATCACTATTAAAATTTAAGGTACCATTATAGGTTTGGCTAAATTCTCTTCCAAAAGAAGCACTTGAAGCACGGGTCTTATTAATATTATTAGGACTCGATAAAAAATCTTTATTGAATGACTCATTAAAACCTTCATTATAAAACCAGTTGGCACTAGTTCTGAAGCTTAGATTTTCAAGTAGATCGGCTTTAAAGGATTGGGATAAGGTAAACTTATCGGATTGGTTTTTACGAACAAACTTAGCATCGTTGACAGCTGGATTACCATCTTGATAATCGCGACCTACTAAGAAATCACCCGCGGCATTTGTTCCTCTCATCGTTGGTGGTGCACCCAATGAACGGGTCAAATAATTACCTTCGCCGTTTGTTTGTGCATCTCTCCATTTAGCAGTTGCAAAATTTAAACCGGAGGTGGAGGTTAACCAAGATTTTACTTTATAGTCTCCATTAAAAACAAAAGTAAGTCTTTTGTAGAAGGTGTTAATAGGTAAGCCTTCCTCATTATAAGAACCGATACCGGCATAATAACTGCCTTTTTCGTTACCACCAGTCATGGATATATTAAGATCTTTAGTTATACCCTGAGGTCTAAGTGCATAATCTTTATAGTTAAAATCTTTAAAAATGATCTCTTTATTGGTTCCGTTTGGATCGTAAGCCCCTGCTGCATTGGTACGGACCGGATCCGTCATACTTTGCCAGCCTTGACCTAATAATTCTTCATTAACAGCATTTCTAAACATAGGGCTCCATACGGCTGCTGAGTTTTTGTTTCCGTCAAGAATGTTTCCAGCGCCATCTTTATAAAGATTTCCAGTACCAAAAGGACCTGTCGAGTTCAATTGGGTTAAGCGGCTAGGATCATAAGAACCTGAAGTCTGAATAGCTTTTCTGGACCAATATAAATAGTCTTTTGCATTTAAGAAATCAAAAGGAATATTTAGAGTATTGATGCCTAACTTTGTATTGATGGTAATGTTTGAAACGCCGGCCTTCCCTTTTTTAGTGGTAATCAAAATTACTCCATTATTGGCTCTGGCACCATAAATGGCTGTGGCTGAAGCGTCTTTTAAAACTTCGATGGAGGCGATGTCGTCTGAATTTATTTCACTAAAACTGTCTCTTAAAAAACCATCCACCATTACTAATGGAGATCCACTTCCATCATAATTGGTACCGCCACGTAAAGTAATGTTTGCAACTGCACCAGGGCGTCCTGAAGCCTGTTGTACTCTTAAACCCGGAATCGTACCCGCTAAAGCTGAAGCAGGGTTGGAGCGCACTCCGGTTTCCAATATTCTATTGTCTAGTTTAGATACAGAACCGGTTATTTTTGATTTTTTTTGGGTTCCATATCCCACAACAACAACTTCATTCAAATTTTGTCCTGCTTCTTTTAAGGTAACAGTAATTGGGGAGTTTCCGATGGTTACTTCCTGTTGGATCATGCCAATGTAAGAAATAATAAGCTTTGTAGCGTTATCAGGAACGCTCAACGTAAAATTACCATTGAAATCAGTCTGTGCGGAAATGTTGGTCCCTTTAACAATTATATTAGCCCCCGGTAAAGGATTTCCGGATTCATCCAGTACTTTACCTTTAATTTGTTTTTGTATTAGAGATAATTTAATCGTAGTTCTTTCGTTTGCTACTTTCAATGTTCCGTTTTTTTCGGATAAAGTAACAGTTCCTGTAGCTGCTGCTGCGGATACCTGTATGGTGAAAGGGATTAAAAACAGGGACGTTAATTTGATAACTTTCCCGAATTTTGGCGTAAGCCAATAATTTTTTGGCTTACTTTTTGGTAGTAATTCCATACTTTTGTAATGGTTTGGTTAATAATAATTTTCCTTCGTGGTTTATTTAATTGTTTTTCCAGTCAAAATTCCTAGTATTTAGGAAGTAACCAGCAATGTTTGCCGCATCTGCTGGTTTTTTTAGTTAAACAAAAAATAGTTATAAAAAGGGGTTTCCCCGCTTTAGTCGAATTATTATGATACTACTTTTAAAATTTCGCTATTAATTTTAAAATATATCGTTTCCTTCCAGCTGTCTTTTATTACAATACTACTTTAGTTCCCGGTTCTATTTTCCTGAACTATTTTAGTACCCTTTTCATTTTAGAGATAACAGTAAACGGATACAAGTCCAGCTGCTTATTTGTCTAAAAAATCACTATCAGGCTGTAAATATATAAATAAATTTAATAAGTTCAATTATTTATTAAAAAAATTTAATAAATAAAATTTAGGAGTGTTTTAGTTATTTATTAAAGTAGATAACATTTTTTCTTTTATGACACAACAAGCCCCAATAACGCTGGCGCGAAGACCTAAAGTCGATTTTTTAAGTTTCATATCCCGGTTCACTAAACCTAAGGAATATTTTTTTAATGCAGACTGAATAGGTAGCAGGGTGTAATCTCCTAATGGAGAAAAATCACCGCCAATGATCAGTAAATCAGGATTAAAGATATTGAGTAGAATGGATAAATAACGTCCCATTTTTTCGCTCTGTTTGGTTACCAGATCAACACATAGGGGGTCTTCCAGATTAAAAGCTCCGGAAATAATAGCATGGTGTTGCAAAGCAGTAGCGTTTTTATCAAGGACCACTTTTGATTGTTTGCCTTCCTTTATGGCGGTCTTAAACTGGTTTACGAGGGACCAGCCTGAAATTTCGGTCTCCAGACATCCCAGTTTACCACACTGACACATAATTCCGTTATCGAAGATGGTGCTGTGGCCGAACTCCCCGGAGTAACCGGATTTTCCATAATACAGTTTACCGTCAGTTATCATTCCTATTCCGACGCCCCAGCTATAATTGACAAATATTATATTCTGTTCGTCATCAACAACCCCTTCGCAATATTCACCAAAAGTCATCGCTCTGCTGTCGTTTTCCAAATGAACAGCTAACTCTAATTGGTCTGAAATGATCTCCGTTAAAGGTCTGTTTTCGCTAAAGAAATAATTATAACTAAATCCTTCCATAGAATTAATACGACCGGAAAAGTTGATGCAGACCCCTACAATCATCTTTTTTTCGACAGAGCTGTCCTCTATAAATGAATGGATTAGAGTGCAAAAATCCAAAAGGGATTCCTGGGTGTTTTCTAAGACAAAAGAAGTTCCTAATTCAATACTGACAAACTCATTTTTAATATTTTGCAAACCAATCGACATGCTGGCTAAACTGACTTCTACTCCTAAAAAGTAAGCGCAGGTTGGGTTGATGCTATATAGAGAAGGCCGTCTTCCGCCGCTATTGGTAATTTTTCCCAGATCTGTCACATAGTCTTCGGACAATAATTCGTTAACGGCTTTGGTTACCGTTGGGACACTAGATTGCAGTTCAGAACTTAATTCTGCTATCGTGGCATTGCCGGTCGACAATAATCGTTTTATGATTGCCTGTCTTAGCATATGCCATTTTTGCCCCGAAAGGCTTTTGTCTGTACTACTGTCCAATAAATCTTTTAAGCTCATTAGGGTTACTTTAAAAAAAATTAACGTGATTAGGGTGCAAACTTACTATTATTTTTAAGGAATGTTATAAAGTATAGTTTAATATTAAATTAATTTAAAAACTAAAAATTAAAAAAATGCGCTGCTTATAAAGGAAAATAATAAGAATAAACGCAAAGTAGGAAAATATAGAAAGGGAGACCATTTTTAGTCGATCTGAAGCGAGGTCTACTGGTTAACCAGTGTGGTTTAGGATCCGAATTGGACTTTTACCCTGTAGGTAAAAAAAAAGTACATAGGGTTTTTAAACCGCTATATACTTTTTAATTATGCTCAAATGGGTGTCACATTAGTTCCGCTAGCGCCGATGTACGGGTGTATAGGGTACAAATAATTTTTAATTTACTTTATGATTTTTAATATTTCCATCTGACAAATGCCTCCATTGCAGCGTAATTAGATAATCCTAATTGTACATATAATCCTGCCGTTTCTCTATTTCTATCTTCAGCTCTTTGCCAAAATTCTCTTGCATCTGATCCCTGGAATACCACACCGTCTTTTTGTGATTGGTGTTTGAAAATCCCTTGTCTTTTAGCCAAAACCTGATCAGGACTCATAGGTACAGCCATTTCAACCTCGTCGATGCCCCATTCCTGCCAGGCACCTCTGTACAACCAGACCCAGCAGTCTTTCATGAAATCTTTTGTTTTCAATCGTTTAACCGCTTCAAAAATAGCATCTAAACATACTTTATGAGTTCCATGCGGATCTGCCAAATCACCCGCAGCGTATATTTGATGGGGTTGTATTTTTTCAATAAGGTCCATGGTCAACTGAATATCGACTGCTCCCAAAGGCTTTTTCTCGATGGTACCGGTTTCATAAAAAGGAAGCTCCATAAAGTGAATCTGTTCATCGGACAAACCAACGAAATTACTGGTGGATCGCGCTTCTCCTTTTCTGATCAGTCCTTTTAAATACCGAACTTCCGGAATGTCAATTTCACTTGTTTTTTTATTCTTAAGAAATGCAATCGCTTTTTTATAAATATCTGCGGCTTCAATACTTTTTATTCCAAATTTTTCATTGTAATCAGTTACGAATCTCGCAAATCGTAGTGCCTCATCATCAGCTACCGCAATATTTCCTGAAGTCTGGTAAGCCACGTGTACTTCATGTCCCTGTTGTTGTAGCCTCATAAAAGTACCCCCCATGCTGATGATATCATCATCAGGATGCGGACTAAAAATCAAGACTCTTTTTCTTGCGGGGGCTGCTCTTTCCGGTCTATTGGAGTCATCAGCATTTGGTTTTCCTCCTGGCCATCCGGTAATTGTATTCTGTAATTTATTGAATATTTTGATGTTGATGTCGTAGGCTGGTCCTGAATCAGCCAACAAATCACTCATTCCGTTTTCAATATAATCAGCATCGGTAAGCATTAAAATAGGCTTCTTTAGATCAAGTGCCAGTGCTAATACCGCTTTTCTGGTCAATTGATCTGTCCAGACAATTTTTTCAACCAACCAGGGTGTATTAATTCTTGTCAGTTTTGAAGAAGCTTCTTTGTCCAAAACAAAAACGGCATGGTTGTGCTCTTGCAAAAAAGAAGCAGGAATCTGATTGGTTACTTCGCCTTCAACTGACTTTTTAATGATGGCTGATTTTCCTTCTCCCCAAGCCATCAAAATAACCTGTTTGGCTTCCATTATTTTTTTAACTCCCAGTGTGATTGCTGTTCTTGGAGTATTGCTCAATCCGGAAAAATCTCCGCTTGCCGCAACCCTGGTGATGTGATCCAGGGCTACTAATCTTGTTTTGGAATTCTGTAAAGAACCCGATTCATTGAATCCAATATGTCCGTTTCCGCCTATTCCAAGTATTTGTAAATCAATGCCACCTAAAGCTTCAATCTTAGCTTCATAATCAGCACAATAATCCGCAATTTCTTCTTTAGATAAAGTGCCATCAGGAATGTGATAATTTTCCGGTAAAATATCCACTTGATCCAGCAATAATTCTTTCATAAATCGCACATAGCTATTGATGGAATCCGGCTCCATTGGATAATATTCATCCAGGTTGAATGTAATTACATTCTTAAAACTCAATCCTTCTTCTTTGTGCAGACGAACCAGTTCAGCATACAGCCCTTTCGGAGAAGAACCTGTTGCTAAACCCAATACACAGGACTCGTTGTTTTCTTGTTTGGATTTGATAAGTGTTGCTATTTGTTGCGCAACCGCCTGAGATGCCGCAGTTGAATTTTTAAAAACTACTGTGCCAATATTTTCGAATCTTTTTTCGAAACCTGTCGCCTTATCTATACTACTTTTTAACATTGTCAGTTCTATTTTAATTTGTTTTTAGTATCGTAATTCCTATTGTTTTTTTTGACCAGCTTCTGTATTTATGTCCTTTAAAAGCATAAAATATAATCATCAGGTAAGTGGGCAGCAACATTATATAAGCTACCTGATTCCCGCTTTTTGCCGTTTCTGCAACTCCACTTGCCTCGTTGGCCAAATTGATGGACTCGGCCAAAGAACCATATATTAGTGGGAAAATTGCACCTCCTATAATACCCATAATCAATATAGCACTGGCTATTTTGGTATAGCCCCCTAAATCCTGTAGTGCCATTGGCCAGATAGCCGGCCAGCAAAGTGCATTGGCCAGTCCCATAAGGGCGACAAAAAGAATCACTACTGGCAAGGCTGGAATGCCTGGCAATTGAATGATTACACTGGGGGATATTGAAACGATTGACAGTACTAAAATCAAACCTAGAATACCGGAAATTTTTAATGCCGTTGCCTGAGAAACATATTTGGGTATCAGCGTTATTCCTAAAATATATCCCACTACCATTGCTGTCATCGTAAATGAAGTTAGTTTTAAATAAAAATTACCGTCTTGACCATAAACCCCTAATTGTTTCCCAAACCCGCCTATGGAATCTCCTGCCAGGACCTCGGCAGCCAGATATAGCATTAAGGTAATGACACCCAAAACCAATTGCGGATATCTGAAAGCATGCAGTATTTGTTTAAAGATGCTTAGATGTGCTACGTTTCCATCTTCATCCAAATCAATTTCCGGCAGCGGAGATAATTTAACCAATACTGCTAAAACAAGGATGATACCTCCCATATAAAGATAAGGAATTTGCAATTGCAACGCCAGCGTATCCAATGCCGCCGATTTGGCTATAGGATCAAGAGCCGCAATTTTAGCTGCGGTATACTCCTGCATATTTGATAATACCAAAGCCGTTAATATTAATGGCGCGATGAATCCTGCCAATTTATTGGCAATCCCTAGCACACTTATTCTCGCTGCTGCACTTTCTCTGGGGCCGATCACGACCACGTAAGGATTTGCAGCCGTTTGTAAAATTGCCAACCCGGTACCCATAACAAATAAAGCCACCAGAAAGAAAAGAAAAGTTCGTGTTTCTGCAGCAGGGTAAAACATAAATGCACCAAAGGCGATAACAACAAGCCCTAGTGAGACCCCATTTTTATAACCGACTTTTTCGATTACCCAAGAGGACGGAACCGCCATGACAAAATAAGCGATGTAAAAGGCAAAAGCCACAAAGTAGGCCTGCGACTGAGACAATTCACAAGCTAATTCAAAAAATGGGATTAACGGTCCATTCAGCCAGGTTACGAACCCTAAAATAAAAAATAATGCGGTTAAAATAACCATTGGAATTAGTGCGCTTCCTGGGTTGCTGTTGATTGTGTTTTTAATTTTTGACATCTTTTTTATTTTTTGGTAGTACTGGTTACATTTTAGAGAATAGTATTGGGGAAGTATTTTTTGCGGTTTTATACCTGCGCTTTTAATAATTCCTGATGGTAAAAGTCAATGGTCTCTTCCAGGGCTCTCGCAATGGAATAATCGGGTTTGAAACCCAGTGTATTAAATTTTGAAGGGTCTGCCTTTGAATGTTTAATATCTCCGGAACGTTCTTCCAGAAATTGTATTTGAGATGTTGAATTGGTAATTTCAATTATCCTTTCTGCCAATTCCAGGATGGATGTGCTATGTCCCAAAGCGACGTTATAGATATCAGTTCCTGTTTCACAGGCTAACAGGTTAGCCTTTACGACATCTTTCACATAGATAAAATCTCTGGTTTGCAACCCATCTCCATAAATGGTTATTGGTTTGTTTTGAAGTGCATTATTGATAAAAATGGGTACTGCAGCTGCATAGGCTGATTTTGGATTTTGTCGGGGTCCGAAAACGTTGAAATAACGTAACGAAGCAGTAGGAAGGCCCCATTGATCCTGATACATTTTTAAATAAAACTCACCATCTAATTTTGTAACGGCATAAGGAGTCATCGGTTCGGGAGTCATCATTTCAATTTTAGGCAGTACGGGATTGTCTCCGTAATTAGCCGCAGAAGAAGAAAGCACCACTTTACAGCTGGCATTCTTCTTAGCAGCCTCCAAAATATTTATTGTTCCCAATGTATTGATATCAATACATTCTTTTATGTTTAACAGGGATTCTGGTATGCTGACCAAAGCCGCTAAGTGAAATATACCATTCGCTCCCTGCACTAGTTCCTCCACAAGGGCTTTATCCCTAATATCTCCTTTTTCAAATTGGACATTCAAACCACTAAGATTTTTTTCAAATCCGGTCCGTAAACTATCCAAAACAGTTACCTGATGTCCCTGGATCGATAAATATTCTGCAATGTGACTTCCTATGAATCCTGCACCACCTGTTATAACATATTTTTTCATATGCGTATTGTTTTTTTATTTTAAGAGCAATCCTTTCGGGACTATTAGTCATTCCAATTTAATTCAGTATAGTGTTTTTTTAAATAGGCCTTTACTTCGGCTATGTCTTCTTTAGCAGTTAAATCCGGTACGTGTTCAGAAAAAGGAATACCCAATGTGGTGTTGGGGTGTTCTTTTAAGGTGTTCAGAAGGACGGTGGGCAATTCTTTTTCATCTCTTTCAGGATGAACAGGACAGTTCTTTAGATAGGGGTATAGAAGATCCCCATCGAATTTAAAAGCATTCATACTGACTCTTAATTTCCCTTCGGCATCTTTGTAACTTTCTAAATTAGAAGCGGTTGGTTTTTCAAGAATGTCTAATAATTGATTGCCCTGATCAAGCTTAGCAATGGCAAATCGTGAAATTCTCTCCGATGAGAACTCCATGGCATCTCTATTGTAGCTTATGAAAGCATTGGGACTGTCTGTTTCTCTAAGTGCAGAAAGCGCTTGCACAGAATATAAATTGTCACTGTTACAAACCGAATAATACTGGGAATTCAATTCCGGATATTGTTCTACTGCTTGAAATAATGCATCTGCAGTACCAAAGGGTTTGGTTCTTCCTTCTGGAATATATTGGATCGCAAAAGAGATCGTTAAGCCATGAAAATTATTGTTCTTATTTTCACTTCCGTAAAATTCTTGAAACAGACCACCCTGCTCACCAATAATGATGTAGATATTTTTATACCCCGCTTTTTTGGCATTCAATAGAAGGTAGTCTAACAAAGGTCTGCCATTTGGGCCAACACCTATAAGACCCTTACTTCTTTCATTGGCCTGCGCAATTTCTTCCTCAGTCAAATTATCTAATGTAACTTCCTTTTTCATTCTGGAAGAAGCACCTCCTGCCAAAATAATTAAATTGTTGTGCATAATTAATTTCTTTAAATTCGTCTGTTTATACTGTTCTTACCCCAGGATCAACTGTTACCGTATAAGCTTCTTTGGCACCTGCTGCCAATAGTGCCTCTATTACAGGTGTTTCTTTTCCTGGTTCAGCAATTACCACTATACTGCCACCTCCTCCTGAACCAACTATTTTCGCACCGTAGGCACCTGCTTTTAATGCAGCGTCGATCATGGCATCAATTCGGGGCACCGTAATTTTCAACAAATCCCGCAATACTGCATGGTGCGCATTCATCAACTCGCCGATCTTTTTTAAATCGAGAGTTGGTTTTTGAAATTCTTTTAAAGCAAGTTTAGTATAATGATGGTTTTTAATTGCCGCTTCGAAAAAAGGAACCAATCGGTCTGGTAAATAATTACAATATTTTTTTAAGTTTGTGATTTCCGTTTTGTTTAAATCAAAGTTTTTGAAATTTTGTTTTAAAATAGCGATAGCCAGTAATGCATTTTCTTTCAAATCACCAATTATGCCGATAGTCTCTTTTGGTACTCCTGACACCCCTGTTATAAGGCCTTTTAATTCCGTGCCGATTACAGTGTAAGAAAAAGGAATTTTGGTGTCGATATGGACAATGTTGCCTACTCCGATGCTATAATGATCCATCATTCCGCCAGGTTCTCCGTGTTCTAGAACCTCAGAAGTATATCCCATTTTCGCAATGAATTCGGGTGTAACTTCATCTTCAACACCAAAAGCTTCTATTAAAAAATTAATCCATGCCAATAGAAGGGCCGATGAACTGGAGGTTCCCGAGTTAATAGGAATATTTCCAGTTATTGTGATGTCGTATCCCAGATTGGGAATGCAGCCATGCCTTCGCAATACCCTTAAGGAAGAGGCAAAATAATCGCGAGGCTCTAATTCTGAAAAGGTGGTGTGGATATCAATGACTCTGACTTGGCTGATGTCATCCATAATTAATTTAAAAACCTGCGTGTCATTTGGCACTGCAGTTACTATTATATTTCTATTAATCGCACAGGCAATTACCGGCAGACCTAAATAATCTTGGTGATCTCCAAAGAGGCATGTCCGTCCAGGTGCTAATGATATAATTTCTTTCACTTTAAGCATGTATTAAATAACTGCAATTCAATTAATTACAGGATATTTTGTTTGTAATTGTAACTATTTATTTAGATTTAACTTTACGAAAGTATAGATTAAATTCTAATAAACCAAGTAAAAAACAATAAATGTGCTCGAACACACGATATTTATGTTGTCGAACACATTTTTGTAAATAAGAGGTGCGCTTTTGTGAAAATAAATGTTTTACGGGATAGAGATTTCAAAAAAAGTATTCCGTAAAACAATAAAATTCACCTTATTCCTCAGTGATTACCAAATCATCCAAAACGAAATCAGAATCAGTGCCATTGCTTTTTTCGATACCAAACCAGGAATTCCTGTTTTCGGAACCCAGGAAAATGAAAGTCGCTATTGTCGGTGTATTTACGGTATTTAGCGTAATTGACATTTTTGTAGTGATCCCGTCGCCTATTACCAATCCATAATCCGCTCCTGATGCTTCGTAGTTAAAAGTCACAGTATAGGTTTTACCTGCCTTGAAGCGAACAGTTTGCGGAATGGTTTGAATTAAAAGACCCTGCTCTTCGCTATGGGCTTTTAGTGACCAGTTTCCATTGATCACATCATCAATTGGCTTTGTATTCCAGCCTTTTTGGGTGTAAGGAGCCTGTCGTTCAGACAAATGCGTTCTATGGTCATTAACAGGATCGCTTTATTCTTTTAAAAGGAAGTTCCCAAAGGAAGAGGCAATATGAAAATTGGGTCTTTCAGTATTTGGGTTTACCCAGGTTATCCAGGTTGGTTCAAAGCTCAGGTCCTCTTGCTGGTTGTATTTTGCCCTAAAAACGCCCGCTTCAATTCTATTGTTTTTAATTAAATTGAAACGTTTTAAAGAGGGGATGCTAATGGCACCTTCTACTGTAAAAGAATGGGTATTCTCAGATGATTTAACTACTATGGCGTCCTTTGGCCAATCCCAATTAAAATCGAAGTTCTTATCGGGATAAGCAATAAAATCCATTATGCGGGCAGCAGTATCTATTTCCAAACAATAGTACGGATTCAATGTATTATCCGGTCTGAAAAAGAGTTCGACTCTATCGGAATTTCCAATACTCTCAAAACTAGCATCGTGTTTTTTTATATGGATGGCTGTATCAAAGACCGTGAAATTAAAAAAAAAGCTTTCTCGATCCCAAAGGGCTTTAAATGTAATTTTAGCTTGTTTTTCGTCACTCCAGGGAGAACAAAAATCCGTCAAAACCATTGCGGCATCCCATAACGGATCATCTCCTTTTCCAGAGATCATCAGCTGATTTTTTTCGATTAAATTCACTTCGTATTCTTTTAACTCTGAATTCATTTTGTGTCGTCTTTACTTTTTATTTAAAACTTTGGTTAGGCGCCATTCTATTGCGTGAAATAAGGTGGAAGAAAATCCATTTATTTCCTTATTGGTAATTGTTCCCTGCAGCGATCTTAAGTACCTCCATTAGAAACAATTTCCGCACTGGTTATTTCAAATAATTCCGTATTGTTTCTTGCATTATTTCTAGTGTTAATCTTTATTAGAAGCTGATATAATGGTATTTAATCTCTGGGTTGTATTTTTTGCTCAAAAACCGGGAGCTTCCATTGAGGTAAAAGTAGTGTTTTAAAGACTAAAAAAAAGTTTTATGTATAAAAAATGTGCTCGAGAACATAAATAAAATGTGTTCGAGCACATTTTATTGGTTTTCCTTGCTTTATAAATAATTAATATATAGTTTCGTCCTCTGATAAGAATAGATGTCTTAATTTTTTAAAAAATAACAAGATCCTTTTCAACTGTATTTTTAATTGATAAAAAGATGCAAGAGCCTCTATTATAGCCTAACAATTCAACTTTATTACGGGACACACCAACAGTTGGGCTAAATTAACTTCGACTCTTAACCAGCATACTATGAACACGACTTTTAGTCAGGAGTTTTTAAAACGCCAAACCAAAAAAATCTTTATTAATTAATGCCATTATTTTTTAGTACCGGTATTACAACTCGATGAACTGCTAACAGTAAACTAATTTTATAAAAATGACAAAAATATTAATAACCGGGGCTAGTGGACAACTAGGTTCCGTTTTAACAGAAAAACTACAGGAAAAGTATGGTGCCCATAATGTAATAGCGTCGGATTTACGGATTAACCCATCATTTCAGGGGCATTTTGAAATCCTTGATGCGACAGATTTTGATGCCTTAAAAGAAATAGTTTTGGAATTTGAAATTACTCAAATATATCATCTTGCAGCAATTCTATCCGCAAATGGAGAGCAATCTCCATTGAATACCTGGGATATAAATATGAAATCTTTTTTTAATGTTTTGGAAGTTTCAAGATTAGCCCATGTTGAGAAAGTTTTTTTTCCAAGCTCAATCGCTGTTTATGGAAAGGATGCTCCAAAAATAAAAACACCCCAAAATTATGTTTTAGCGCCTTCAACAGTATATGGCATTAGTAAAGTAGCTGGCGAAAATTGGGCTCACTATTATTATCAAAGGTATGGTCTTGATATTCGTTCCATACGCTATCCGGGTGTTATTGGACATCAGTCACTGCCTGGTGGAGGAACAACAGATTATGCTATTGCTATTTTTCATAAAGCGGTAAAAAATGAGGAGTTTGAATGTTTTCTGGAAGCTACATCAGCATTGCCAATGATTTATATGGATGATACGATCAGGGCTACCATTGAATTAATGGAAGCACCTAAAGAAAACATTACAGTGAGAACCTCTTACAACTTGTCGGGGATGAGTTTTTCACCTGAACAGTTAACAAAATCCATTCAAAAGATTTATCCGGAATTTAAAATAGTTTACAAACCGGACTTTAGACAGAAGATTGCTGAAAGTTGGCCATCCAGTATTGATGATTCATCGGCCAGAGCGGACTGGAACTGGAAACCACAATTTGATATTGATGCGATGACAGGTGTTATGATTGAAGCATTGGAACTAAAATATCAAACGGAACTTAAAAATAGTTAGGCCATGTACGGAACCACAAAAATGGAATTGATAAACGAGCTGGAAAATATAAAATGCAGTGGACTATATAAAAGTGAAAGAATAATTACCTCAAAGCAAGGAGCCAAAATTGATACAACCGCTCAAATGAATGTATTAAATTTTTGTGCCAATAACTATTTAGGCCTTGCCTCTGATGAGCAGGTAATTGAGGCGGGCATCGAAACCCTTAAAAAAAATGGTTTCGGACTTTCGTCCGTCAGGTTTATATGTGGAACGCAAAATATCCATAAAGAGTTAGAACAAAAAACAGCTGCGTTTTTAGAAATGGAAGATTGTATCTTGTATGCATCAGCATTTGACGCTAACGCAGGTCTTTTCGAACCGTTACTTTCTTCACAAGATGCAGTAATATCGGATGAGTTTAATCATGCCTCTATAATTGACGGTATTCGTCTTTGCAAAGCCAATCGATTCCGATACAAGCATAATGATATGGGCGATTTAGAAGAGCAATTAAAAGCTGCCAGTACTTCAAGACGAAAATTAATTGTGACCGACGGTTCCTTTTCTATGGATGGAACGATAGCGCAGTTGGATAAAATATGTGGTTTAGCAGACCAATATGGTGCTTTGGTTATGATGGACGAGTGCCATTCCACTGGCTTTATTGGTGCCAGAGGAAGGGGTGTTCATGAATACCACAAGGTAATGGGTCGTGTTGATATTATCACCGGAACTTTTGGAAAAGCGTTGGGAGGAGCCTCTGGAGGGTTTACGGCGGCAAGAAAAGAAATCGTTGCATTGTTACGACAAGTTTCCCGACCTTACCTATTTTCAAATACGATCGCTCCGTCTATTGTTGGAGCTTCTTTAAAAGTGCTTGAAATTTTAACTGATTCTACTGATTTAAGGGATAAATTGGAAGAAAACACAAAATATTTTCGTTCAGAAATGACCGCTGCCGGATTTGATATTGTTCCTGGCTTACATCCAATAGTACCCATTATGTTATATGATGCACAACTTGCCCAAGATTTTGCAGCAAAATTATTGAAAGAAGGGATTTACGTAATTGGCTTTTTTTACCCGGTAGTACCAAAGGGAAAAGCCAGGATACGAGTTCAACTTTCTGCGGCACATGAATTGGACCAAATAAAAAAGGCTGTTACTGCTTTTGTTAAAGTAGGGAAAGAATTGAAAGTAATTGAAAAGTAAAAAATACTTTAGTGAAAAATAAATAAAATAAAACTGATACCCGGCATTGGAAGCAGCTTGGTCGCTGAACCTTGATAAGACGCTGTTTAAAACCACGTTTTCCGTACTGTCACTAGGTTTTGACTTGGTAGTGAGCTTGGTCACTCAGTGAGTTTAAAAAGTGACAAAGCTCCTCTAAATTGGTAAAAGAAACAACTTGAATAGTACTGTTTTTTTGTTCTTTTGGTTGATTCATAATCTTTAAATCCTAATCCATTTAAAATCCTCTATTGGATAAATCGATAATCTTGCTCGACACTATATTCAGGTATTTACAGCGACGGATTTCGATTTTAGAAAAGGTACGTTTATTGTAAACTTGATAGCGCCAAGGTTCGAGTCACTTTTATCTTATATTTGTTATCCCAGGTTTATAATTATTACCTATTGTTTTAAGTTTTAAAAAAAAGGATTTCATTCCTTAACTGAATTCTCTTTTGTTAATTAAGTCTTACAAAAAAAATAAACCAAAGTTTTTATATATTTGCTCATTATGGATAAAAAATATACTATTAAGGATATTGCTAAATTAGCAGGTGTTTCTAAAGGAACTGTAGACAGAGTCTTGCATAAAAGAGGAAAAGTGTCTCCGGCGGCTTTAGAAAAAGTGAACGAAGTTTTAAAAGTAATAGACTACGAACCCAATCTTATTGCAAGGAATTTAAAGAACAATAAAATTTACCGGATCAGTATACTTCTTCCGGATCCAAAAATTGACCCCTATTGGCTTGCTTGTATTAATGGCATAGAGGATGCGGTAAAGGAATTTAAGGCTTATAATTTAAATATTGGTATTTTTTATTTTAACCCGGAAAAAAAGAAATCCTTTTTGAAAGCGAATGAAACGGTATTGGAATTAGCTCCTGATGCAGTTTTGTTAGCACCCTTATTCCATAAAGAAACGTTGGAGGTCATCCAGGAATACGACGCCAAAAATATTATAGTCAATACGTTCAATAACCAGGTCGATTCCAGTTTAGTAAAAAGCTTTGTAGGTCAGGATTTATTCAAGAGTGGACGTGTAGCGGCAAAACTGTTGGATTCGATTGCGGGTAAAGGTCAAATTGCAATTATTCATATTGATGAAACCTACAAGAATGCAATTTACATGCAGCAGAAGGAAAGAGGTTTTAGAAATTATTTTGAGACAAAAGAAAATTCAGCATATACTATTACAACCCTAAAATTAAAAAGTCCGAACGTTGAAATTAATTTCAATACTTTTTTGAACGAAAATCCAGATGTATCCGGAATTTTTGTTACCACCTCTAAAGCGTATCAAATAGCTAAAATAGTTAGTGAGTTTAAAAGTAAAAAAATTAGAGTTGTTGGATACGATTTGATTAATGAAAATGTTGCTTATCTGAATCAGGGCGTAATTGATTTTATAATACATCAAAATCAAAAAAGACAGGTTTATTTAGGAATCACTTCTTTAGTGGAGCATTTTCTTTTTAACAAAGAAATTCCAAAAACGATTCTTTTACCGATCGACATTGTCAATTCTGAAAATGCGGAATACTATATCGAATAGCGCATTCTATTTTTTTTAACAAAGGGATCAAAAAAAGAAGCGATATGAAAATTGCGTCAGTATTTGGTACTATTAAAGCGATCCTCCTTTTCAAAGTTATTCATGCTATCACAAACAATAAGGTAAAAAAACAAAACTACATCACTAAGACCCATTCCATAGTGCTTTATAGGCTGTTTTTGATGGTTTATCCCTATCCCAGGGCGATATAAAACTATCTAAAAGTTTGGCATTATTCCATAAATAATCGTCAGCTTTAAGGTTATAATTACCGGATGATTTTTAATTAAATTCATCTTATACTTTTTTTATTTCCTGTTCTAATTTTCGTTCACAATCATTTTTTTTTGTTACTATCCCGATCGGTCCCCTTTTTAATTTCCCTTTCCTTTATTTGATTTTTAAACCGCAAGTACGTTTCGGTTTAGGGACTTTCTTTTAATAACCCATTCTTTAAAAAATCCACTGTCTAAATCAAATGGAATTAAAAAGATATTCAGGAGTTCCTGAAGTTAAAAGTTGCAATAAAAAACGAGATCTGAGCAATTCATTTTTTCTTATTAAAAAGAGACTGTGATAAATAGGGCTGATGCAGTATACCATAAGATGCTATTTATCTGGCTCATTCATATATAAATAGATTTATTATGAAATTTCTTATTTTATATAGGACAGCATATAAGCTGTTTTGGAGGGCTAATTAAAAGAGCAATATCTCCAACATTATTTTAGGAACACTGCATGATTTTATTAAAAAAAATGCAGGAATCAATTTTTTAGTGCTCGAGAACACAAATATTATGTGTTCGAGCACATTTATTGTGCTTTTCCTTGTTTTATTAAAATTAAATATATAGTTTCGTCATATATTAAGAAATGGATCCCTTTTTAATAGATTAAATCGCCTCCGTTTTCAGCTGTTTTTGACTGAAAATAAAGTGTTTAAAAGGATGGATTGCTTTTTTATAAATTATAGCATAAAACAAAATCAGGAATCCTTTTTTATAAAATATTTATTTGTTATCCAAAAAAAAAGAATCAGGATAAATATAGGAAGCGCTACCGGTTAATTCCTTGTATAAGGAATAACAAGAGAAGCATGAATAAAGCAACAAATAATACCAAACAAGCAAATTATTATTAACCAAAAACAAGCCAAGAGTATGCAATTATTAACCAAAAACAAGCCAAGAAATTTACGGATTAACACTCGATCCAGAAAGGTCATTCAAATAGCCTTTATTTCAATGCTGAGCCTGAACCTACAAGTTGCCGCAGCAGCAATTTCAAAAACGGTTGATTTGTCCCGAACCTATTTGTCATTAGTGCAAAAAGAAATTAAAGGAAAAGTGGTCGATGAAAAAGGAAATCCCATCCCCGGAGCTAATATACTTGCTAAGGGTACCCGTAGTAGTGCACAGACAGACATGGACGGTCGCTTTGTGATCACTGTGCCTGATAATGCTACGAAACTTATTATTAGTTATATCGGTATGGAAGAACAAGAGGTAACTATTGGAAATACGCCACTTACTATTGTTTTAAAAGAGGTAGGTCAAAAATTAGAAGAAGTAGTTGTGGTAGGTTACGGTAAACAAAAGAAAAAGGATCTTACCGGTGCTGTCAGTTCTATTGGAAAAGAAAGTTTGAATTTGGGAGGAACAACTTCCAATGTTGCACAGGCAATTCAAGGCCGTGCAGCGGGGGTTCAGGTACAGCAAGGCAATTTTGCTCCTGGCGCGAGTCCTTCAATTATTATCAGAGGAGGGAACTCAATCAATACGACCAATGAGCCATTGTATGTGGTGGATGGATTTATTTCTGATGCAGGAAAAACCATCAGTCCTAATGATATTGAAGACATCCAGATTTTGAAAGATGCGTCTGCGGCGGCCATTTATGGATCTCGTGGAGGTAATGGGGTGGTATTAATTACAACTAAAAAAGGAAAATCGGGAAAAATGCAGATAGAAGCAGATATCTCGGATGGTATCCAAACTATTATTAAAGCACCTTCATTATTGAATGGACAACAATATGCCTCTATCCAAAATGCGATTGCAGCTGAAAACGGAAAACCCCCTATTTTTCCGGTAAGTTTTCCTATTGCCAATACCAATTGGTTTAATTTGGCTACGCGTCAGGGTTATGTAAAAAACAGATCGATCAATTTTAGCGGAAGCGATCAGACTTCTAAATTTTTCCTTTCCGGAAATTACATCAATCAGGAAGGTGTATTAAGAAATACTGATTTCGACAGGTATTCTGTAAGAATGGGAGCTGAGAAAAAATTCAGCGACAAAATTACTGTGGGATCTAATTTTTATGGTGCGATTTCGCACTTGAACAATAGTGATTACAGTGACGGTATTTTATCTCCTTTATTTTCTATTCAAACAGCACCACCTTCAATCCCTGTGTACAATCCAGACGGTACCTATTTCAAATACCAGGGAAAAGACAATGCATTTGCCTTGTTGATGGAACCAACCAATAAATTGATCAGCAGGTTAATAAATGGAAATATGTTTATGGATTATGAAATCATAAAAAACCTGACCTATCATTTTGGTGGAGGTGCCGAGTTCAGATCTTCAACAGATGACCGCTATACTCCAAGAACACTTTCTGCAGGTGCTGCTTTAAGAGGTTCAGGATCAGAAGAAACAACATCCAATCTGAGATGGATTTCAGACCAATATTTGACGTATAAATTGACTAAAGGAGAACATGGTCTTACCGTCTTGGTGGGAACATCAAACCAAAAAGATTATTCTGAAAGATTAAAAGCAAGTGCCACTGGTTTTTCAAATGATTATTTGACTTCTAATTCTCTTGGAAATGGAGACATCGCCGGTAAACCACTTACCCAAAAATTGGAAACAAAATTAAAATCTTATTTTGGGAGATTAAATTATTCCTACGGCGATAAATACCTGGCTACATTTACCTTGAGAAGGGATGGGTCTAACCGATTCGGACCAAATTACCTGTATGGTACTTTTCCTTCAGCCGCTTTGGCCTGGAAACTATCAAACGAATCGTTTGTTCAAAACTTAAATGTATTCTCTAATTTGAAATTAAGAGCAAGTTGGGGTATTACCGGTAATGACCGTATTGGGGATTTGGAATATCTGGCAACGTATCAAAGTTACGGAACAACGCTTTTACCAGATGTTTTTGTTGGAGGTACGGAACCAAAAATTTTATCTAATCCCAATTTAAAATGGGAAGAAACTACACAAACCGATTTAGGATTGGATATAAGTTTCCTAAACGGAAGGATCAATACTACCATTGATGTGTACCGAAAAGTGACCGATGATGTGCTTTTGAATCGACCAATAGGACTGGAGTTTGGATTTAATACTATTCGTGCCAATTCCGGAAAAGTCCAAAATGAAGGACTGGAATTGGGAATCAATACGGTAAACGTAAAAAACGAAAACCTTAATTGGAATTCTGCTTTTAATATCGCCTTTAATAAACAAAAAGTATTGTCCCTTTCGGACGGTGTAAAAAACATCTACAGCAGTACTGCTAACCCAAGCGGAGTAGTTTCAGCGCGTGAATTTACAAGACTGGAGCCAGGAAAAGAAATGGGCTTGCTTTATGGTTTTGAATATGCCGGAGTGGTAAAAACAGGTGAGGTATATGCTCCGCAACCCAATTCTAAACCAGGAGATCCTAAATATACAGATATCAATGGTGACGGTAAAATTACACCGGATGATAGAAAATACATGGGAAATTCGACACCAAAATTTATTGCCGGACTCAGTAACGATTTTAGATACGGTAATTTTGATTTAAGTATCTTTTTTCAAGGCGCTTTTGATTATTCCTTATACAACATGAGTCGAATGGTATCAGAATCGACTACTGGTACGGATGCTTTAAACCGTTGGGTAGCCAATACAAATGAAAACACGGACGTTCCGAGACAAGGCTATTATGCCAGTACTTATGGAAGTTATGTGAACTCAAGATTTGTTGAAAAAGCTACGTACGTTCGGTTGAAAAATGTCGCAATAGGGTATAATATTCCTGCAAGTGCTTTAAAGCAAGCTAAATTTATCGAGAATATCCGATTGTATGCTTCAGGTCAGAATCTGGCAACTTTCACTAAATATTCAGGAAATGATCCTGAGGTAAATGGACATATTGGTAGTGATACACAGCGAAATATCGGTGGAGGAATCGATTTCAACTCGTTCCCTGCTTCCAGAACTTTTGTTTTGGGTTTAAGAGCAACTATTCATTAATGTACCCCATTTATTTATTAACTTTAATTCTATAATGATGAAAAAATATTCGATATTATTTATATTAATTGCTGCAGGATTACAATTTTCGTGTAATGGCGATCTTGACCCTAAAGTGTACAGCAGTTTAACGAGTGCCAATGCTTTTCAGTCTAAGGCTGATGCCGTGGCTGCAGTAAATTCGGTTTATGCCCGATTAAAAGGACCAAGTGTTGGCGACAATTACTCGTATTGGGCTACCCGTCACTTCGCATTGACCGATTTGACTACTGATTTAGGACACTGTAAATATGGAGGAAATCCAGGGCAATTGGCTTTAGCGCAGTGGAATTCCGGCAACGGTTTACTTGAAGAAGATTATCAGATGATGTATAAGCTGATTTCCAATGCCAATAATGCGATTTTCAGTATCGAGCCAATGAAAACAATCTCTACAGCTGAGAAAGCACAATTTTTGGCGGAGATCAAATTCTTGAGAGCCTCTTCGTATATGGATTTGACGGATGCCTTTGGGCCTGTCGTTTTGGTAACGGAAGCTGATGCAGGGAATCCGGATTATAATACGCCAAAGAAACCAGCTTCAGTCGAGGAAATCGAAACCTTATTGATAAGCGACCTGACAGCAGCGGCGAATGTATTGCCGGTAAACTATCAAAATAATCCCATTTACAGCAGTAATGATGTGGGACGCGCCACCAAAGGAGCTGCACTTACCTTATTGGCAAAATTGCATCTACGCAGACACGACTGGCAAAAAGTGGTTGACCTGACCCAACAGGTGATGAGTCTAAACCAATACAGTCTTTTTCCTTCGTATTTAGGGCTGTTTAAAGAAGATAATAAATGGTGTCAGGAAAATATTTTCTCTGTGCTTAGTGATGCGAACACAAATGGAACCGAATTGTTAAATCATTTTGGTCCTGAAAACCACCCGGTGGTTGCTGACAGATGGCAGTATTATACCGTTACCTGGGATTTCTACAACACTTTTGGGAACGAAGACGAACGCAAACAATGTTTCTATCCGGAATACATGGGAACGGATGGTTTGCTGCATAAGCAAGCTCCGTCTCTTGGAGCCACCCCTCCGGCGGGAGAGTTTTATATGGAAGATGTGGCTACCAGAAAATATGCTGATGAGGATACACAAACGTACTACGATGGACATAGTGTTGATATCTTGCGTTATGCCGATGTATTGTTAAGCAGGGCTGAAGCTTTAAATGAACTTGGTGGCCCGACAGCAGAAACTATAAATCTTATCAATCAGGTTAAGGCCCGATCACATGCAAAACAATTGATTTTGGCTAATTTTAATCAGTCCTCACTAAGAGACGCTATACTACAGGAACGCGGATGGGAGTTTTTCTATGAAGGAAAACGCAGAGCTGATTTAATTAGAATGAACAAGTACGATGTAATCGTAAATGCATACCTGAATAGAATAGGGGAGCCTTCCAATGTATCGATGCCTAAAAATAAATATTTCACCTATCCTCAAAAACAAGTGGATCTGAATCCTAATTTGAGTAACGCGGATAGACAATAAAACAACAGTAATTCATTTTTTATTTCAGGAATGGGATGCTGTCAGTTTTTGATTCCGTCCTGTTCTTGATAAAAAAAAAGGATTAAGTTACAATAAAAGTATAAGGGAAGATTGGGACTTCTTGTTTCTTACTCAGAGAATAACAGTGCTAACTATAGAAAGTTTTTCAAAATGATCAAAAAATTAATACTAAAACTAAGTCTCTTTTTTTCGGTTGTTGTATGGGTCAGTTGTACTAAAAATGAAGGTAATATCATAACAGCGATACATATCGGAACGCATAGTAACAATGAATTGAAAATTCAAATCGATGTTACGACAAGTACTGATGCAAAAGTATTTGCTGAATATTGGCCTGATGCCATCGGAAGTAAAGGGAAAATTTCATCGCTGATTTCTAAAAATGGGGTTTCTCATTCACTGGTTCTTTGCAATATCAGTCCGGAAACCAATTATACCTATCGGTTAATTACCCTTGAAGATGATGTGAAAAAGACCAGCAAGAACTATACTTTTCAATCCAGAAAACTACCGGAATGGCTGCAGAAACAATTTAAGGCCAGTTATACTAATGCAGCGTTATTACCAAAGGAATTTAAGGAAGGCTTTATGCTTTTGAGTAAAAGGGAAACGCCAGGGGTTGCCTATATTATTGATTATAAAGGAAACTTAAGATGGTACCATACGGTTGCCGGAACAGGATTTAAAGTATCCCGTTTTACCGAGGACAAAAGCATTATTTCCATTCTGGGGAAAAATGATGAGCCAACAAGCTATGGCAGTGAAATTTTAGAAATTACTTTAGAGGGGGATACGATAACACACCTTAAAAAAGGAGAGGGCGATTTTGCAGCTGTTATTCATCACGAAATCATAAAAAAGAGTACCAATGAAATAGTAACCTTATATGTGGATCAAAGAATAACAGATTTAAGTTCCATTGGAGGTAAAAAGAAAGATACCATAAATGGCGATGGAATTCTCATTATGGATAAAAAGGGAAAAAAACTTTGGAAATGGAGTGTTTTTGATGTGGTGGATCCAATGAAAGACAAGGCCTTGCTTAAAAACAAAAAAGACTGGATGCATGCCAATAGTTTGAATTATGATAAAGACGGCAATTTTATTATCTCCTTTTATAATAATGGACAAATTTGGAAAGTGGATTCCCATACCGGTAAGGTAATTTGGAAATTAGGCAAGGGTGGAACCATTAAGATGGCAGCTGATTGCAATTTTTCCCAGGCACATGCGGCGCACATCAACCAGCAAGGAAACCTGATGTTTTTTGATAATGGTATTGATAAAAAGGAATCGTCAGTATTTGCATTAAACGTTGATGAAAAAAATAATGCCGCAAAATTAAAGCTGCATATAAAATTACCGAAGAACATCTATAACGAAAGAATGGGAAGTGCGTATATGATCGATAATAAAACGATTTTGGCCTGTTGTTCTAAACGACACATCACCGTTCTTGTGAATACCAAAGAGGCTTTGTTATGGACCTTGGAATCGAACATTCCCCCATATCGGGTACAGTTTATTCCTTCGGATCATCTTAAGCCTTATCTTTTGAATTAGAAAAAATATTTTAGCTATGAAAAAATTAATTATTGCTGGTTTAATCGCAGCCTTGCCTGTTTTAGTTTTCAATTCTTGTAATTCCTCTACAGCTAAATCTATAGTGACAGTTACGGAATCATCGGAAGCGGAATCTTATATTACTATTGACACGTCAAAAATCCCTGATGATAAATTTGGGGAAGCGGTGCGTTATGGAAGGGAATTAATGTTGAGAACATCATATTACATTGGTCCAAACGGAATTAACGGGAAGTATTTGGGCAATAAAATGAATTGTACCAATTGCCATCAGGACGCTGGTACAAAACCGTATGCTTTTAATCTAATGTCTTCCCATGATAACTATCCGCAATACCGTGGTCGTGAAAATAAAGTATTGACACTGGCCGAAAGGGTTAATAATTGTATTATGCGACCGCATTCCGGAAAACCGATTCCGCTTGACGGCAAGGAAATGGTGGCCTTTCTTTCTTACTTTAAATGGATCAGCACCTTTGTTCCTAAAGACAGTTTGTTTAAAGGCGCTAAAAACATGGAAATAGCTTTTCCGGATGTGGCGGCAAGCTCTGCAAGAGGGGCAGCGCTCTTTGCTGAAAATTGTGTGAGATGTCATGGTAATGACGGCGAAGGAAAGTATAACGACGATAAATCAGGCTATACCTATCCTCCGTTATGGGGAAATTACGGCTACCAACCCGGTTCCAGTATGCACCGAATTATTAAACAGGCACAATGGTTAAAAGGCAATATGCCCTACGACAAAGTAACCCTTGGAAAACCCTATCTGACCGATGCACAGGCACTTGATATTGCAGCCTATGTCAATGATGATGCGATTCATTCAAGACCCAGCCCAAAAACCTTAGACTATCCTGATAAAATGGGTAAACCCATTGACTATGCCCATGCTCCTTTTGGTGATACTTTTTCGGCAGAGCAACACAAATATGGTCCTTACCAACCCATTATTGATTTCTGGAAAAAGAACGGTTGGAAACCGGTTTACTAACTATTTTTTATAAATTAAACATCCCCCTATTCTAAACTTGACCATTAAACAAATGAAACTAAACATAAAAAACAGACTAATTTTGATTAGAATATTGCTACTGTACCTTTTTATTTTCAGTATGCCTTTGGCTGCACAACAAATTGCTTACACTAATGGGAATGACAGCTGGAATCCTGATGTACTGGGAAATCATCGCGCTATTGTTCACTATTCAGGTAAAGGAGCGGTTGCCAAAGTTACTGTGGAATGGCGTAGAAGAGATGAAAACCCAGAGCAAAAAAGAATTATTGTGCAAGATGCTAACGGTAAAAATATACTCAATGTAAAAACAGCTGATATTAACAGAGAAACCGGAACTGTTTTTTTTGAACCAGTTTCTGGTAAAGGAACTTATTTTGTTTACTATATGCCTTATATAGACGAAGGTCTTGCTGTTTACTACCCGAAAGGAGTTTATGCCAAACCGGAAAATACGGCTGATACCCAATGGTTGTTGAAAGTCAAAACTAATTTAGCCAACAATTGTAGCGTTACTGAAATTCAAAGTATTAATGCCTTCAACAGCTTTTATCCAATGGAAGTCATAGCAACAGCTGCAGAAACAAAAAAGCTTATTGCTAAAAACGGTGGTAGTTCTTTTTTAGTTTTTCCTGAAGATCGATTGAATTCTATACGAATGAGAAACGATTTGCCACAACGATGGATTCAAAAAGGTATCCAAAATTCATTTACAGATAATGCCTTACGAGGGGAATATTTGGCTTTTCAATTGGGAATATATGCTTTGCAGGATTTAAAAGATGTGAAGATTACTTTTTCAGATTTAAAAAATAAAAACAATGAAATTATCTCGGCAAAAAATATCACTTGTATCAATACTGATGGAATAAAATATGACGGAACCGTTCTTTCAAACAAAGTAGATGTGTCGAAAGGAAAAATACAAGCCATCTGGTGCGGTATTGATGTGCCTCAAACAGCAATACCGGGCGATTATTCGGGTAAAATCAGTATCAGTTCAGGTAATGCTACCAAAGAAATTTTACTACAAGTAAAGGTTAGCGAAGGATTAACTACAAATGGAGGAATCGACCAGCCAGAGAAAATGACCCGATTGAAATGGTTAAATTCAACCATGGCTCAAGAAAATACGGTTATTGCGCCTTATACGCCATTAATGGTTTCGGACAAGGTTGTTTCTTTATTGGGAAGAAAATTGTTTTTAGGTACTGATGGATTTCCAGCACAGATACAAACTTTTTTCACACCCGAGATGACTTCAATTGGCACGAAAGGGAATGATCTTTTTACGGAACCAGCCCATTTTCATTTTTTGGATAATTCTGGGAAAGAAACTCAACAATGGAAAACTAATGGAGTGAAATTCTTGAAAAAAGAAGCGGGAACCGTTGCTTGGGAGAGCACCAGTACTTCTGCCGCTGTACAAATGGACGTGAATGCCTCTTTAGAATTTGATGGGTTTTTATCTTATACTGTTAAAATTATAGCTCTCGACGACATCGCTTTTAGTGATATCAATTTTCATTTGCCAATGCAACCCGCTTCTGCAAAATACCTGATGGGTCTTGGTCAAAAAGGAGGTGATCGTCCCGAAACTTTACAATGGAAATGGGATGTTGCCAATAAAAACCAAGATGGTGCTTGGATTGGAAGTGTAAATGCAGGACTGCAATTTTCATTTAGAGATGAAAAATACAGTCGTCCGTTGAATACCAATTTCTATTTGCAAAAACCATTGCTCCTTCCTACTTCATGGGGGAATGACAATAAAGGGGGAATTGATGTAACTCAAAAAGGCAAAGCTATTTTGGTAAATGCCTATAGTGGAAGTCGCAGTATGAAAAAAGGAGATATAGTGTATTATAATTTTAATTTATTGATTACGCCATTCCATCCTATTAATACCGAATTTCAATGGGAAAATAAGTTTTATCACAAATATGACAACCTTGATACTATTGCAAAAACTGGTGCCGAAGTGGTCAATATTCATCATGCTACTCCAATAAATCCCTATATCAATTATCCTTTTATAGAACATGATAAGATGAAAAGTTATATTGATGAGGCACATAGCAAAGGATTGAAAGTGAAGATTTATAATACCATAAGAGAGCTTTCTAATAAAGCATATGAAACATTTGCTTTACGCAGCTTGGGCCATGAAATTTATTCTCCAGGAAAAGGCGGCGGATTTAGCTGGTTACAGGAGCATGTGGGAGAGGATTATATTGCTGCATGGTTTGTACCTGAAATAAAAGATGCCGCAATAGTAAACAGTGGTATGAATCGTTGGCATAATTACTATGTTGAAGGGATGAATTGGTTAACGCAAAACGTAGGAATTGATGGAGTATATCTCGATGATGTCGCTTTTGACCGAATAACAATGAAACGTATCAAACGAGTACTGACTCAAGACGGTCATCCTGGTATATTGGATTTACATAGCGCCAATCAGTACAACAAAAGTGATGGTTTTAATAATAGTGCCAATTTATATATGGAGCACTTCCCTTATTTAAATAAACTATGGTTTGGAGAATATTTTGATTACGAAAAAAACAAACCTGACTTTTTCTTAACCGAAGTAAGCGGAATCCCTTTTGGATTAATGGGGGAAATGTTGCAGGGTGGGGGAAACCCTTGGCGTGGAATGATCTATGGTATGACCAACAGAATGCCTTGGAGTGATAATGCAGACCCAAGACCGATCTGGAAAATTTGGAATGATTTCGGTATCAAAGGTTCTGAAATGATTGGGTACTGGAGTGAAAACTGTCCTGTGAAAACAACCAATGACAAAGTATTGGCGACCGTTTATAAAAAGAATGGTACTGCATTAATTGCTATAGCAAGTTGGGCGGATGATGATGTAAAAGTAACCCTTAACATCGATTGGAAAAAATTAGGAATCAGTCCTGCGAAAGCGACACTAGTGGCGCCAGCCATAAACAATTTTCAGCCTGCTCAAACTTTTTCTGTTAAAGATGAGGTACCGGTTGCAAAAGGAAAAGGGTGGTTGCTAATTGTTAGATAATAATCTTCGTAAAGGGAGCGGTTGCTTTTTAATTGAATTAAAAAGCAACCAAATTAGATTTGATTTTGATTTTTAAATCAATCCTGTCCTTTTAAAAGGGAAAATTTATGAAAGGAACATAACAGCAGTTTGATATAAAAACGGATAGAGAGCTATGCGAATTACATTGGACTACTGAAAAACAATAAAATAGCCTCATATGAAATTGAAATCATTGTTCTCTATTTTGCTCTTTGGAAGCTTGTGTGTCAACGCACAAAATAATTCGCCAACGATCAAAGAATATAAAAAAGTTTTTACAACCTATCCTTTTTCAGACCCTGATCCCATTCCCAAACCGGACGCAAAAATTTATCCCTATTATCGTTTTGATGGTTTTACCGATAAACCGATACAAAAGGAATGGAAGGTAGTAGAACTGGAAAACGATTACATTAAACTGACCCTATTGCCAGAGATAGGCGGTAAAGTTTGGTCCGCTATTGAGAAGTCCACCGGAAAAGATTTTATTTACAACAATCATGTGATTAAATTTCGGGATATTGCCATGCGCGGACCCTGGACCAGCGGAGGTGTTGAAGGAAATTATGGTATTATTGGCCATACTCCGAATTGTGCCACTCCGGTTGATTTTACGACCATTACAAGAGCAGATGGAAGTGTAAGTTGTGTGATTGGGGTATTGGATCTGCTGAGCCGAACTTCCTGGAAATTAGATATCAATTTACCTAAAGACAAGGCTTATTTTACCACCAGTTCATTTTGGTTTAATTCCAATGAATTGGAGCAGCCGTATTATACCTGGATGAACACCGGTATAAAAGCAGCAGGAAATCTGCAATTTATTTATCCCGGTAAAAATTACCTGGGACATGATGGGGAGTATAACTCCTGGCCTACCAATAAGCGGAATGGGAAGGATCTTTCGTTTTATAACAATAACAATTTTGGGGGCTATAAATCCTACCATGTATTTGGTAAATACACTGATTTCTTTGGGGGGTACTGGCATGATGAAGATTTCGGAATGGCCAGGTATAGTAGTCATGATGATAAACCCGGGAAAAAAATATGGATATGGGGTTTGTCACAGCAAGGAATGATTTGGGAAAAATTATTGACCGATACTGATGGGCAATATGTAGAAGTACAAAGTGGCAGACTGTTCAATCAGTCAGGCGAAAACAGTATGTACACGCCTTTTAAACACCGCTCTTTTTCGCCCTGCCAATCTGATTCCTGGACAGAATATTGGTTTCCCGTAAAGCGAACAAAGGGTTTCGTAAAAGCCAATAACTATGGCGCTGTAAATGTGATAAACGAAAATGGCTGGTTGAAAATCTATTTTTCACCACTGCAAAAGTTAAATGAAAAGCTTGAAGTTTTTGATAATGAAAAGAAGGTGTATTCTAAAAATATTTCGGTTGATCCAATGGAACTATTTAAAGATTCCATTCGGGTTGCTGTTGATGAGAATAAGTTAAAGCTTACAATTGGGGACAATAAACTGGTTTGGAATTCCGCACCAGATGATGGGAACCTTAGCCGACCATTAGAAATCCCAAAAGATTTCGATACGAATTCCGCATATGGTTTATACCTGCAGGGGAAAAATTATATCAGTTTTAGGGATTATATAAAAGCGGAGGAAAAACTAGCTGCCTGTTTGAATAAAGACCCTAATTATGTTCCAGCATTATCGGATATGGCGGCTTTACAGATTCGTAAATTTCAATATGCCGAGGCAGTTCGTACAACAAGTAAAGCTTTATCTATTACTACTTACGAACCCGCGGCCAATTATTATTATGCTTTGGCAAAGCTACATTTAGGATATATCACCGATGCAAAAGACGGTTTTGATATCGCCGCATCAAGTGTTGAATACCGTTCTGCTGCTTATACAGCATTGGCTAGACTTTATTTTTGTGAAAACGAACCATCCAAAGCCATTGAATATGCCGACAAAAGTTTGTTGAACAATCAATACAATTTGGAAGGATTACAAATGCTGGCCATGCTATACCGTCTGCAAAAGAATACCGATAAAGCGACTGAAATACTAAACAGGATTGCTGCAGTTGATCCGCTGAACCATTTTGTTCGCTTTGAAAAATTTCTCTGGGACGGTTCTGAATCATCAAAACAACAGTTCACTTCACTGATACAAAATGAAATGCCACAGCAAACCTATCTCGAATTAGGAATCTGGTATCAGCAACTGAACCGCAAGCAAGAAGCATTAAACGTTTTTTCTCTGGCCGTTCCTAATGCTGAACTTAGGTATTGGAAAGCATTTGTGGAAGGCAAAGCAGTTGATTTAAGTAAGATTCAACCGGGACTTAGCTTTCCCTTCCGCGGTGAAACTGCTGCTGTGTTAGAAAAATTGATTCAAACAGATGGTCAATGGCTATTGAAATACCATCTGGCATTAATCGAATGGAACCGTAATAATCTTTCAAAGGCAAAAGAATTATTCCTGCAATGTGGAACTAAACCAATGGATCCTGCTTTTTATGCGGCAAGGGCTGTATTGATGAAAGACAATCCGGAATCGGCGATGATTGATCTTCAGCACGCTGTTACACTGGACAAACAAGGATGGCGGTATTCGAAATTATTGGCAGAACATTTTATCGTAGAAAAGCAATATGTGAAAGCATTGAACCTTGCGGAACCCTTTTATAAGCGCCATACAGACAATTATATCATGGGAATGTTATATGCTAAAACACTACTGCTGAACCAAAAATATGCAGTAGCAGATGCTTTCTTAACCAAATTGGAAATTCTTCCTTTTGAAGGGGCCACCCTGGGCAGACAATTGTATCATGAAGCCAAACTGATGCAAGCGGTAATGGAAATGAAAGACAAGCAATACAAAAAAGCCTTACAATTTATCGCTGACGCAAAATTATGGCCGCAAAATTTGGGTGTAGGTAAACCCTATGAGGAAGACATAGACGAAAGACTGGAAAACTGGCTGAATTATCAATGTTATACAAAGCTTGGCGATACTGAAACTGCTCTGCAGTCCTTGCATAAAATTATCGCTTTTACTCCGAAAGTGGATAATACCGTTAGGAACTTTTTACCGGCGAATCAATTGGTTTCGGCCTGGGCTATCGAAAAAACTGCTGACGCAAAAAAGGCAGAAGAATGGCTACAGGCCCAGGCGAATTTATATCCCTCAAATAAAATTATTCAATGGTGTTTGCAGGTTTATACCAAAAAGCAATCGAACCAGTTAACGGCAGAGCAGAAAGATGGAGAAGTCCGGATTTTGGAGCAACTTTAAAAAATAAGTACGGCACGAAATGGATCATTACCAATAGTAAATGGCAGCGGTTTATATTAATTTTAGTTATTTATTTTGTTGATTTTTAAAAAACTACAGCATTATATTGCTACCCAAAAATAGATCATTACAATGTAAGCGCTAAAGAATAATTCGATATAATCCTATACTAAATAACCATTATAAATAAATAAAAATGAAGACTATTTTTTTAAAATATACAATTTTCAGCATTATGCTATCGGTATGCCAAAAAACAGCCGCCCAAAATAGTGACACCAATAAAGAAGATTTATCAGTTTACAGGATTACTGCGTTAAAAATTAATGACTTAATCAACACAAAACTTGAAGTATCGTTTGATTATGGGAAGCGGTACCTCTATGGAAAAGAATGGCTGACTTTAAAGCCTCATTTTTACGAAACGGATACGCTTACTTTAGATGCAAAGGGAATGGATTTTAAAGAAATTGCCCTATGGGAAGGAAAGAAAAAAATTCCTTTAAAATATACGTACGACAGCGAACAACTTTTCATCACGTTAAACCGAAAGTACAGTAATAAGGAGCAGTACACTGTTTACATTGATTATACGGCAAAACCCGATGAGTTAAAAACAAAAGGAGGTGTGGCAATTAAAGATACAAAAGGATTGTACTTTATTAACCCGGACGGAAAAGAAGATAAACCTGTACAGATCTGGACACAAGGGGAAACAGAGTCATCCTCTGCCTGGTTTCCTACTATTGATAAGCCCAATCAGAAAACAACATCAGAGATTTCGATGACCGTAGCGGCGAAGTACACCACCTTATCAAATGGAAAATTAATTGCTCAAAAAAGGAATGAAAATGGAACCCGTACCGATACCTGGAAAATGGATTTGCCCCACTCTCCTTATTTGTTTATGATGGCGGTAGGCGATTTTAAAATATTTAAAGAATCGTATAAAGGGAAAGAAGTTAGTTATTATTTAGAGCCAAAGTATGCGCCCTATGCCAAGCAAATTTTTGGCAAAACACCCGATATGATGCATTTTTATGGAGGACTTTTAGGAGTGGAATATCCGTGGGTCAAATACGCTCAGATTGTTGCCCGGGATTACGTTTCCGGTGCAATGGAAAATACATCAGCCACTTTGCATGGTGAGTCTGTACAGAAAACAGAAAGAGAAATGCTGGATGAAAATGGAGAAAGTACTATTGCGCACGAACTTTTTCATCAGTGGTTTGGAGATTATGTAACGGCTGAATCGTGGTCTAATTTAACGATGAACGAGTCTTTTGCCACTTTCGGTGAAGTCCTTTGGCATGGACATGATGCGGGACAGGACGCGGAAGACAGATCGCGCTATGAAAAATTACAAAACTACTTGCGTTCTGCCAAAAAGGGGGGAATAAGTCCGGTTTTAGCCCGTTTTCATTACAAGGACAAAGATGATATGTTTGACAATATTAGTTACTCCAAAGGCGCTATAATACTGTATGCTTTAAAAAATCAAATGGGTGATGCCGCTTTTTTTAAATCATTAAATCGGTATTTGACAACCAATGCGCTTAAAAATGGAGAAACACATCAGTTGCGTTTGGCAATGGAGGAGGTGACCGGAGAAGACTGGAGTCCTTATTTTAACCAATGGTACTATCAGGGAGGGAACCCGATTTTAAATATTGAATATGGTTATGCCAATGGACAGGCTACAATTGCTGTAAAGCAAGCGCAGGATAGTTCGGTGCAAACGTTTAGCCTGCCACTAAAAGTAGCGCTATATGTAAATGGAACTGCAATAAGAAAGAATATCGTAATTGACAAACGGGAACAGCATTTTAGTTTTGATGTGGCCGCCAAACCGGATCTAATAGATATTGATGTGGATAAAATTGTAGTAGGCCAAATTATAGATAACAAGAAAGCAGCAGCTTATCTGTATCAATACAAAAATGCTCCATCCTATTACAACAGAATTGAAGCCATAAAATTTGCTGCTAAAGATAAAAGTCATGAGGCCCAGCTTGTATTGTTGGCTGGTTTAGGGGATCTGCAAGATGATTTGCGGGCACTCAGTATTGCCGCAATTGATTTAGGAGACAGCCAAATAAAGGATGCGGCATTGAAAGGCTTACTTACTATAGCCAAATACGATAAAAACACAACCGCAAGGGCCACCGCAATTATGAAACTGGCAGCTACCGGCGATCCTGTTTATAAAGAGTTACTGCATGAAAGTGTTAAAAATCGCTCTTATAAAGTGATCGCTGCCGGTATATCCGGATTAAAAAAATTAGCACCTAATGAAGCAGATACAGCAATGACAACATTGGACGAAGACACTAACAAAAAGGTAGCCTTGCTGGTAAAAAAATTTAACGCACTATAGTTAGAAAAAAATCCTGTCATTATAATCAAGTAGTATCAATATCATAAGCAGGGCTACTATTTAGGTGTGCTATACTGTAAATTAAATGTGCACGAGCACATTTTTTGATGTTTTTCTTTTTTTATTTAAAAAATATATATAGTTTCGTCATTTCAATGCCTCCGATCGAAATGATGTCATAACGAGCCATAGCGGTCCATGGATTGCAAAGGGAAATAGCAATTAGCGTCAGCTAAGCGTGTTAAAAAAAATCGAAACATATCCTTACTCAGTACTATGAAATTTTTAAAAAAAATCATTTATTTTTTCATACCGGTCCTTCTGAGCAACACTCTAGTTGCTCAGGAGACGGCAACTGGGTTTTCTTTGCCTCTTGCAGGAAATGCATTCAGCTCCTTTCATCGGGATGGGAATGAGACCATTTCAAAAAATGGAATTGAAAAATGGACCAATCCAAAGGAATATTTTACGGTGTACTTCAGGGTTTCAAAACCAGGAATGGTGCGAATTTCAATACCTGAACCGGTTTCAATAGTAGGGGAATCAGTTTTAGAATTTGCCATTGCCAATACGTTTAAAAAAATCAAATTTAAAGAAACCCTAAAAACACCTATTGCAATCGGAGAATGGAAAATTATTGACACGGGTTATGTTGCTTTAACGATCAAAGGAATAAGCAAAACCAAAAGCAGCTTTCCATCCATTTCGAACCTGATGATCAGCGGATCCGCTATTGCCGGTAAAACCGCTTTTGTACCTAATAATGAAGGAAACTTTTTTTATTGGGGCAGACGTGGTCCTTCGGTGCATTTAAATTATCAGGTTCCGGAAAAGATAAATGCAGAGTGGTATTATAATGAAATTACTGTACCTTCAGGACAAGATGTTGTCGGTTCTTATTATATGGCAAACGGTTTTGCCGAAGGGTACTTTGGTATGCAGGTAAACTCGGAAAAAGAGCGTAGAATACTATTTTCCGTTTGGAGCCCTTTTGTAACCGATGATCCGAAAAGTATTCCGGAATCCCATAGAATCAAACTGCTTAAAAAAGGTCCGGATGTAAAAACAGGCGAATTCGGTAGTGAAGGTTCTGGAGGTCAAAGTTATTTGAGATACGATTGGATAGCGGGAAATACGTATAAGTTTTTACTGCGCGGAACTCCCCAAAAAGATAATACAACAACGTATACGGCCTACTTTTTTGCCCCGGAATTAGACAAATGGTTGTTGATAGCCAGTTTTAATCGTCCACAAACCAATAGCTACTTAAAGCGATTTCATTCCTTTTTAGAGAATTTTATTCCGGAACAAGGGGATTTATCCCGCAAAGTATTATTTAAGAATCAGTGGTATTGTGATGATAAAGGAAATTGGACCGAATTAAATTCAGTTAAATTCACAATAGACGAGACGGGTCATAAAGGCTATCGCATGGATTATTCAGGCGGTCTGGACCAGGATTCATTCTATTTGAAAAATGGCGGTTTCTTTACCAATTACACCAAGCCCCAAAGTATTTTTACAAGACCTTTACACAATACTAAACCTAACATTGATTTTAATAAATTACCTTAAATAAATAGCAGCACTCATTTTTAAATCAAATGGCAAAACGAATAGTATCTAAAATATATAAACCTAAAACAGATACTGACCAAGAGATTATCTTCTAAAAACTAAATTAATTCAATTATGAAAACCAGCATTTTTAAACTACTACTAATTTCCTTTCTTTTTCTGGGATGGGCAAATGTATCGGCCCAAATGATCAAAACTCCAGCTCCGGACCGTGCCAAAGGACAAACGGATGTGCTGCGTCTGGCTACAGCCCCGTTGCCAACGGTTCGCATCGCTTTTATCGGTTTAGGAATGCGTGGTCCCGGAGCTGTAGAGCGTATGACACATATTCCAGGAGTTGAAATTGTTGCTCTTTGCGATATGTTGGAAAAAAACACCAAATCTGCAAATGGAATACTTGTGAAAGCAGGTCTTCCTAAGGCGAAAGAATTTTTTGATGATGAAAATGCCTGGAGAAAAGTTACCGCGCTTCCTAATGTTGACCTGGTTTATGTGGCAACTGACTGGAAACACCATGCTCAAATTGGTATACAAGCCATGAAAGACGGTAAACATGTGGCGATTGAAGTGCCAAGTGCCATGACCATGGAGGAGATTTGGGAACTGATCAATACTTCCGAAAAAACACGTAAACACTGTATGCAATTGGAAAATTGTGTGTATGATTTCTTTGAATTGACTACATTGAATATGGCGCAACAAGGATTGTTTGGAGAAATCCTTCATGCAGAAGGTTCTTATATTCACAACCTTGAACCGTATTGGGCAGACTACTGGAATAACTGGCGTTTGGATTATAACGCCAAACACCGTGGTGATATTTACGCAACCCATGGGATGGGACCAGCCTGTCAGGCATTGAACATTCACCGTGGTGATAAGATGGATTATTTGGTTTCTATGGATACCAAAGTAGTTGGTATTCCTGCTTTCATTAAAGAGAAAACGGGTAAGGACCTGAAAGACTTTAAGAACGGGGATCACACCATGACCATGATTCGTACCGAAAACGGAAAAACAATTCAGATTCAGCACGATGTGGCTAATCCACGTCCGTACAGTCGCATGTACCAACTAACCGGAACAAAAGGATTTGCGAATAAATATCCTGTAGAAGGATATGCATTGGATTCAAAAGATATTGGATCGGATATTACTCCAAATCATGAAAACTTAACCGCACACAGTTATGTTCCTGAAGATGTAAAAAAAGCATTAATGGAAAAATACAAACATCCAATGGTAGTTGGAATCGAAGAAAAGGCAAAGAAAATTGGTGGTCACGGCGGAATGGATTTTGTAATGGATTATCGTTTAATCCATTGTCTTCAAAATGGCTTGCCGCTTGACATGGATGTATATGACTTGGCGGAATGGTCTTGTCTGGCACCATTAACAGAAAAATCCCTTGACAACAATTCCGCTCCGGTGGAGATCCCTGATTTTACTCGTGGAGGGTGGAACAAACTCAAAGGATTAGAATTTTCTAAATAAAAATAATTACAAAGCATTTAAAAAGAGGATAGTTACCCAGGTACATTACATTTTTTTTTAAAATGCTTTTCAGCATCTCAATAATCTGTGTCTAATCAAAAAATAGTATTAAAAACTATTGTAACGGACCAAAGACTGTTGAGACTAATTTGGAAGCTGTTACAGCACTTCATCCTATTATTTATTAGTACTCTTATTTTACTCAAATGCAAAAAACAAAAACAATATTCCTAGCGCTTCTGGTTACCCTTTTTATGGTTCCCTCATTATTTGCTCAGCAAAAGCATAGTTTTTCTATTGCTGATGGCAACTTTCTATTGGATGGTAAACCCGTACAAATTCATTCCGGTGAAATGCATTACTCCCGTATTCCCCAACCGTATTGGCGTCACCGTTTAAAAATGATGAAAGCTATGGGACTAAATGCTGTCGCCACCTATGTGTTCTGGAACTATCATGAAACAGCTCCCGGGGTTTGGGACTTTAAAACCGGTAATAAAAATTTGGCCGAATATATAAAAACAGCACAGGAAGAAGGGCTGTTTGTTATTTTACGTCCGGGCCCGTATGTATGTGCTGAGTGGGAATTTGGAGGGTATCCCTGGTTTTTGCAAAATGTTCCTAATATGGTTATCCGTGGTAACAATACCGAATATTTGGCTGCTACTAAATCGTATTTTACACAATTATACAATCAGGTTAAGGATTTGCAAATTACCAAAGGCGGACCCATCATCATGGTTCAGGGTGAAAATGAATTCGGTTCTTATGTGGCACAGCGTAAAGATATCCCTTTGGCGGAGCATAAAAAATACAGCGCAGCCGTATTTCAACAATTGAAAGACATCGGTTTCGAAGTTCCTTTTTTTACTTCAGATGGCAGCTGGTTATTTGAAGGAGGAGCTTTACCGGGAGCATTGCCTACGGCAAATGGTGAAGATGATGTAACGAAGCTAAAAACGGTAGTTAACAAGTTTAACAATAATCAGGGTCCCTATATGGTGGCTGAATTTTATCCAGGCTGGTTGGATCATTGGGCGGAACCATTCCCAACACAAAAACCAGAGCAAACCGTTCGTCAGACTAAAAAATACCTGGATAATGGCATCTCATTTAATTATTATATGATCCATGGAGGTACGAATTTTGGGTTTACTTCAGGAGCCAATTATGATAAGGAGCATGATATCCAGCCAGATATGACTTCGTATGATTATGATGCGCCAATAAGCGAAGCGGGGTGGGCAACGCCCAAGTACGATGCTTTAAGAGCGTTGTTGAAAAACAGTGAAACCCCTGCTGTTCCTGCTAGAACACCCAGTATTACCCTCCCAAATATTGTTTTAGCCAAAGCGGTTGATTTAGAAGATCTAAAATCGGGAATCAGTCCGGTAATAGAGGATAATCCTTTGACTTTTGAACAGTTAAACCAAGGGGACGGCTATGTTTGGTACAGTAAAAAATTCACACAGCCCATTAGCGGGAAATTGGAATTAAAAGGGTTACGTGATTATGCAATAGTATATGTCAATGGGAAAAAAGTAGCAGAATTAAATCGATATTATAAAAAATACGACTGCGATATTGATGTTCCTTTTAATGCCACTTTAGATATTGTAGTTGAAAATATGGGGCGTATTAATTACGGTTCACAAATCAATGCCAATAATAAAGGAATTATATCCCCTGTTATTATTAATGGCGAAACAATTACAGGTAACTGGGAAATGTATAAATTACCGATGAATACCGAACCACAATTAGCTAAAAATAAAAATACCGGAAAAATCAACCGCCCCACTTTATATCAGGGTTCCTTTAACCTTATTAAAACCGGAGATACTTTTTTAGATATGCGGGATTGGGGTAAAGGGATTGTTTTTGTGAACGGAATTAATATTGGACGTTACTGGAGCGTTGGCCCACAACAAACGTTGTATCTGCCTGGCTGCTGGTTAAAAAAAGGTAAAAATACAATCCTGATTTTTGAACAAAAAAATGAAGTATTACAAACTAAGGTTAAAAGTATTGATACCCCTATTTTACAAGAATTAAAACCAGAGAGAAAGGACAGTAAATAACGTCAGGAATACATCAAAAAGGCTTTATCGCCGGTTTCTTAAACCCCTATACATTAGTTGCAAAAATGAGATTCAATTATAAAAAATAAAATTTCACGACATGAATAAAATTAGGAAGATTGTACTGATGTGTCTGGTAACTGCTGCTGTATTTGGGCAGCAAAAGCCAAATGTTATTTACATCTATGCTGATGATATGGGGTATGGGGAATTAGGGGCTTACGGTCAGCAAAAAATAAAAACGCCTAATTTGGACAGGATTGCCAGGGAAGGGATGAAATTTACGCAACATTATGCCGGTGCTCCGGTCTGTGCACCTTCCCGTTGTATGTTAATGACGGGAAAGAATAGCGGTCATTCTTATATTCGGGGAAATTATGAATTAGGGGGATTTGAAGATGAGAACGAGGGAGGACAAATGCCATTGCCCGAAGGTACTTTTACGATTGCAAAATTGATGAAGGAAGCCGGCTATGTAACAGGAGCCATTGGTAAATGGGGATTAGGAATGAACAACACTACCGGTGATCCCAACAAACAAGGCTTTGATTATTTCTATGGATACCTCTGCCAGAAACAGGCGCATAATTTTTATCCGACCCATCTTTGGGAAAACGGGAAATGGGATACTTTGAAAAATCCGTACATACAAGTGCATAAGCCCTTGGCAAAGGATGCTCCTGATACCGCTTTTGATTATTTCAAAGGGACAGCGTATTCGGTAACAAAAATGGCTGAGAAGACTTTTGATTTTATTAAAAAGAATAGAAGGAAACCTTTTTTTTTATACTTGCCTTACACCGGACCACATGTATCCCTTCAGGCACCAGAGGCCGCAGTGAAAGAATACCTGGGCCAATTTGAAGAACATCCCTATCATGGGGAAAATGGGTATGCTGCTACACTTTATCCAAGGGCTACCTATGCGGCGATGATTACCTATATGGATAAACAAGTCGGAGAAATTATGAAATTATTGAAAGAACTAGGACTAGACGAAAATACGATAGTGATGTTCTCCAGTGATAATGGCCCGACCTTTAACGCGGGTGGAGCAGATATTGATTTTTTCAATAGTGCAGGAGGGCTAAGAGGCAGAAAACAGGATCTATACGAAGGTGGTATTCGGGAGCCGTTTATTGCGCGTTGGCCGGGTAAAATTCCTGCGGGCAAGGTGAGCAATCATATTGCTGCACAATTTGATATGATGGCCACTTTAGCTGAAATGACAGAAGTGAAAGCATGGGATACTGATGGGATTTCGTTTTTGCCAACTTTGCTTGGAAAGGATAATAAACAACAGCAACACGACTATCTTTATTTTGAGTTTCCTGAAAAAGGAGGACAGGTGGCGGTCCGCATGGGAGACTGGAAAGGGGTTAAGAGTACTATGAAGAAAAATAAGAAGGCAGCTTGGGAAATCTACAATCTTCTTATGGACGAAAAAGAAACGACAGATATTGCCGGTCAGCATCTGGAGCTTGCAAAGAAGTTTGAAGCAATAGTGAAAAAAGAACACCAGCCATCGCATATAAGGGATTGGGAATTTATAGACCCGAAGTTTTCTGAAAAAGAATGATGTGTAGCAATTATTTGACCGGAAAAACTAATAATTTTCATTTTTTTTACCGGCCTAAAATAAAGAAATAGATTTAGGTAGTTTTAAGAAGCTGCTACTAAAATAATAATACTCTTGCCCCATGAATAGAATAGGGACCATGCTAATGGCATGTTTGATATCGGGTGTACTGTTTGCTCAGCAAAAACCAAATGTTATAATCATCTTAACCGATGACTTGGGCTATGGCGATCTCAGTTGCTATGGTGCGACAAAGATCCATACGCCCCATATTGATAAGCTGACCCAACAAGGGATTCGGTTTACCAATGCGCATTCGACCTCTGCTACCTGTACTCCCTCCCGGTATGCCCTACTGACTGGGCAATATCCCTGGCGAAAAAAAGGCACGGGAATTCTGCCGGGGGATGCAGCTTTAATTGTTCCAACGGATAAAACAACGTTGCCTTCCTTGTTTCAGAAGGCAGGCTATCAGACCGGCATAGTTGGGAAATGGCATTTGGGATTGGGCAATAGTTTAGAAAAAGAATGGAATGGCGAATTAAAACCCGGACCCAACGAAGTGGGTTTCGATTATTCATTTATATTTCCGGCTACAGCGGACCGCGTGCCGACTGTTTTTGTAGAAAATCACAACGTAGTTGCATTGGATCCTGCGGATCCCATTCAGGTTGATTACAAAAAAATAGTTGGGAATGATCCGACGGGGAAACAACAACCCGAATTATTAAAAATGCAATCTTCTCCCGGACAAGGACATAATAATACGATTGTAAATGGTATTGGCCGCATTGGCTATATGAGCGGTGGCTATAAAGCCCGATGGACTGATGAAGAAATGCCGCTGACTTTTTTATCCAAAGCAAAAGATTTTATTGAAACCAATAAGCGCAATCCTTTCTTTCTCTATTATACGCTGACCGAACCGCATGTACCCCGTATGCCTTCCACAATGTTTAAAGGAAAAAGTGAATTAGGCTATCGTGGCGATGCGATCCTGCAATTGGACTGGACGGTAGGAGAAATTATGAAGCAGCTGGAATATCTTGGTATTGCAAAAAACACCCTTATCATTTTCAGTAGCGATAATGGCCCTGTACTCGACGATGGGTATCAGGACCAGGCCGTTACAAAATTAAACGGACATACACCCGCCGGTGTTTTGCGTGGTGGAAAATACAGTCTGTTTGAAGGGGGCACAAGAGTTCCATTTATTGTGAGCTGGCCAGGAAAAACAAAACAATATGTTTCGGATGCTTTGCTTTGTCAGGTTGATTTACTGCGTTCTTTTTCTAAAATGTTGACTGTTAAATTGCAGGAAAGTGACGTTTTGGATAGTGAAAATGTATGGGATGCCCTATTGGGTAAATCAGCAAAAGGCCGGACTGCATTGATTGAACAGGGATTGGAATCATTGGCAATCCTTCAAGGAAACCGCAAATATATTGAACCCAACAGCGGACCGGCAATGGATAGGGGTACCAATATTGAATTGGGCAATAATCAACTCCCGCAGTTGTATGATTTAAGTACTGATATTGGGGAAAAAAACAATCTTGCGGATCAGCATCCTCAAGAGGTAAGCAACTTAGCGCAGCTGTTGCACAAGATAAAAGAAGGTGGGAAGATTAAATAAGGTCTTCTTAAGAAGAATTCATGGGAGAACCGGGGCTGGAGGATGTTAAAGAAAGTATTAAAAAACAACAACGAATTGTATATAGAAATGAAAAAACAAATTTTTTGTATTATTGGGACCCTATTTTTTCTCACTAATGGAATGGGTCAGACACAGGGAATAGACGGTTCTTTATTGGCTCCAACACCACCAATGGGTTGGATGACATGGAATTATTTTGCCGATAGTATTAATGAAAAAGAAATACGCGAAATGGCGGATGCCATGGTAAGCAGTGGCATGCTGAAAGCGGGGTATGATCATGTCTTTATCGACGATGGATGGCAAGGGGGAAGGGATAATAGAAATAATATCATTGCTGATCCCAAAAAATTTCCGTCCGGAATAAAAGCACTTGCCGACTATATGCACAGTAAAGGGCTGAAATTAGGAATATATTCAGATGCAGCGCCGCTTACCTGCGCAGGATACACCGCCAGTCTGAATTTTGAAGATCAGGACGCCAGAACGTTTGCGCTCTGGGGTATTGATTATTTGAAATATGACTATTGCGGGGCTCCGGATGACATCGAAACTGCAAAAACGCGTTACAAAAAAATTGCGGATGCTTTGCGCAAAAGTGGTCGTGACATTGCCTTGGGTATTTGCGAATGGGGAGACCGTAAACCTTGGCTTTGGGGCGGTCAGGCAGGTGGTCAACTGTGGCGCACTACAGCAGATGTCAGGGACAAATGGAAAAGTCTAAAACCGGTTAACACCGCTAAAGAATTGCATTCGGCAGGAGCAGGAATAATCGATATTGTCGATTTTTCACAGGAGTATTCCACCTACGCGGGGCCTGGACATTGGAATGATATGGACATGCTGGTGGTAGGCCTTTACGGTAAAAAAGGACCGTCAGGGGACTTGGGGGGAACCGGATGCACCGATACGGAATACCAAAGCCAAATGAGCCTTTGGAGTATTATGGGTTCTCCTTTGGCAGCTAGCCATGATGTTCGAACAATGAATGCCGAAACCAAACGTATTTTGTTGAATGAAGAAGTGATTGCCATTAACCAGGATGCTTTAGGCAAGCAGGCAGTTTGTAAAATCAAGAATGAGTTGTGGAGTGTTTTTGTACGTCCATTGGCCAATGGTGATTTTGCCGTTGCCATTTTGAATCGTTCTGAAACCGTCCAAAATTCTAAAATTAACTTTGCCGAATTGGGACTGGAGGGAACCTATGAAATAAAAGATTTGCGGCAACATAAAAGGATTGGAAAAGGGAAGCAATGGAACGGTAAAGTACAAAGCCACGAGACTCAATTATTTCGATTAAGAAAAATAGAATAGCGGTTATGAAAAATAGAATTCATTTGGTACTGTCTTTATTTGTATCTGTTTTAGGTGCACAGGCGCAAACGGATCAGGAAATTAAGTTTGACAGTCCGGCAACGCATTTTTCCCAATCGATTCCGTTGGGGAATGGATCTTTAGGCGCCATGGTTTATGGTAATCCGATCAAAGAACGTATTGTAATAAACGAAAAGTCGATGTGGTCGGGCGGCGTCGAAAATCCAAACCGGGAAGATGCGGCACAGTATTTACCGGAAATTCAACGTTTGCTGAAAGAGGGGAAAAATAAAGAAGCCCAGGAATTGCTACAGCACTATTTTGTCAGTGCCGGTCAGGGTTCTGCTTACGGGAATGGTGCGAATGCAAAATTCGGCTGCTATCAGATTTTTGGAGACCTGCTGATTAACTGGAAGGATACGCAGGGAATAGTCAAAGATTATAAAAGAACGTTGCAGCTGGACAGGGCTTTGGCGGTGACCGAGTGGAAAATAGGTGGAGCCACTTACAAAGAGGAAGTGTTTGCCAACGCCCCTCAAAAGGCAATTATCATCCGTCTGAGTTCAAATAAAGCCAAAGCGTTGCATTTTAATGTTTTAATGAATAGGAAAGAAAATGCAGAATTTGCATCCACTGGCAACACGATTACAATGACCGGACAATTGCCGGGTGGCAATGGTGATCGGGGAATTCGTTTTGCCGGATATGCCAAAGCCAATACTGCTGACGGGAACGTGATTGCTGAAAATAATGGTTTGACTGTTTCGGGGGCTACCGAATGCATCATCGTGCTAAGCGCCGCAACGGACCTGAACTGGCCGACGGTTGAAAAACGAGGGGCAGATCCATTGCCTGTGGTTCAAAAGACTGTAAATGCAGCAGGTAAAATTTCCTGGGATGTTTTAAAAAGCAAACATACAGCCGATTATCAATCGTATTATAACCGTTCTAAAATGCAGTTAACAGCCCGACAAAATGAGCCAGTTTTGAACCTTTCAACGGCACAACGTTTGGTGCGTTTTGCAAAAGGGGAAAGCGATGTGAGCTTACCTGCATTGTATTTCAATTTTGGAAGATATTTGTTGATTTCCTGTTCCCGCCCGGGCGGATTGCCGGCCAACTTGCAAGGGCTTTGGGCAGCCGAATACCAAACGCCATGGAACGGGGATTATCATTTGAATATTAATGTGCAAATGAATTATTGGCCCGCCGAAGTCACAAATTTGGCCGATTGCCATAAACCATTAATTGAGTTTACCAGGCAACTGGTAAAACCGGGGGAGAAAACAGCTAATGCTTATTATAATTCTGATGGTTGGGTAGCGCATGTCATTGCGAACCCCTGGAAATTTACAGCGCCGGGTGAAGGGGCAGACTGGGGATCAACCTTGTCTGGCGGAGCCTGGCTGTGCGAGCATTTGTGGCAACATTACTTGTATAATCCCGATAAGAAGGTTTTAAAAGAAATTTATCCTGTTTTAAGAGGGGCTTCTGAATTTTATAAAAACATTTTAATAGAAGATCCAACAACCAAATGGTTGGTTACCGCTCCTTCAAATTCACCGGAGAACTCCTATAAAACCGAAGATGGATTTGTTGGACAAACGACCATGGGACCAACGATGGACATGCAAATAGGGAGGGAATTGTTTACCTGCACTATTACAGCCGCTAAATTGCTCGGTATCGATCAGACTTTTACCGCTAGTTTGGAACAATTGAAAGGACGTATGGCGCCAAACCAGATCAGCGAAAAAACAGGTGGAGTTCAGGAATGGATCCGCGATTATGAAGAAACAGAACCGACGCACCGTCATGTTTCACAACTGTATGGTCTCTATCCTTATGATGAAATTAATACGCTGGAAACACCTTTGATGGCAGCAGCTGCACGTAAAACATTGCTAAGAAGAGGGGACGTTGCTACGGGCTGGTCAAGAGCCTGGAAAATTAATTTTTGGGCCAGACTGGAAGATGGGGACCATGCGTTAAAAGTATTAAAAGGTTTGCTGGTCCCTGCGTTCAATCCCGATAATACCAATTATACAGCCAAAGGTACAGGTACTTATTCCAACCTTTTTTGTGCGCACCCACCTTTTCAAATCGATGGTAATTTTGGAGGAACTGCCGGTATTGCAGAGATGCTTTTACAAAGCAATGGTAAGAATTCCGTTATCCGCTTTTTACCAGCTCTGCCGACACATACGGATTGGAGTGCAGGAAATATGAAAGGGATGCGTGCTAGAAATGGTTTTGAAGTGAATTTTGATTGGACTAATGGCAAGTTGAAAAATGCAACAATCATTTCTCTAACCGGAAATAATTGTTATGTAAAACTTCCTTTTGAGAAGGCTATTTACGATTCAAATGGTAAAAAAGTAGCGGTAAAATCGGAAGGGATGGATGTGGTCACTTTTCCTACCCAAAAGCGAACAACTTACTATATAAAATAAAAATAAGGAGTGGCTGTCTTACCGTTTCAAATTACTATAGAGGAATAGTAATCATTTTATCCTAATGAAGTTTTAAGATGTTTAAATACATATTGATATGAAAATCAGGTTTCCTTTTTTATTGTTTTTTTTAATTTTTGGATGGGCTTCACGAGCGCAGCAAATTTCGAACCAACCCAAAATTAATGGGCCGAGGTTGTATGGTGCCAGTCCGGGGAAAGTCTTTATGTATACTATTCCGGCAAGTGGAGCAAGGCCCATGCAGTTTGAAGTAAAGAATTTACCCAAAGGGGTCGCCGTCAATAAGACGAATGGTGTTATTTCGGGCGCGATAAAAAAAGCGGGGGAATATACCATTGAATTGGTGGCTCAAAACGAATTTGGGAAAGCTTCAAAATCCTTTATACTGGTTATTGGTGATCGGCTGGCATTAACACCACCAATGGGATGGAGCAGTTGGTATAGTTTTGGTCGCAACGTCACCTTAGACAAGGTGATCCGTTCTGCTGAAATTATAAAAGAAAAAGGCTTGCAGCAGTATGGTTGGAGCGTCATTGAGATTGATGACCCCTGGACCAATCAGCCTGATATAAATGATGTGGTATGGAAACAGCTCCAATCAGGTGAAAAAAAAGTGTACGGTTATTATGAAGGACCGGACAACCTTCCTAAAAGGAAAGGCCAGCCAAGAAATTCAAAAGGGGAATTAGAGCCCAATACTTTTTTTTCGAACCTGAAAAAATTCCCATCCATCATGCACCAGATGGGGTTCAAGGCCGGTATATACAGTTCGCCGGGACCACTAACCTGTGCCGGTGTAGCCGGTAGCTATGGCCATGAACTGACAGATGCAAAATTTTTTGCTGACAATGGATTTGATTATTTAAAATACGACTGGTGCAGTTATGGTTCTTTTGCCAAAAGCAATTCGAAGGAAGAATTGATTAAGCCCTATCGTATCATGTCTGACGCTTTGAAACTCCAAAAAAGAGATCTGATCCATGCCCTTTGCCAGTATGGAATGGGGAATGTTTGGGAATGGGGTAATGAAAGTGGTGGCCAGCTTTGGCGTACCGGAGATGACGTACACGACAGCTGGGAATCCGTGCGATCTGCTTTTAAAAAATTATCCGATAAATCAGCTTTTGTGAAACCGGGTAATTGGAATGATCCTGATATATTGCAGGTGGGAGCAGTGGGAGCACAGAGTTCAGGTATCGCGGGAAAAAACCGTTTAACATTTGAGGAACAAAAAACGGTGATGAGTATGTGGTGCATGTTGAGTGCCCCCTTATTACTAGGTGCTGACGTGGAACAGCTAGATGCTGCCACGCTCAGTTTGCTGACCAATGAGGAAATCATAGCCGTCAACCAGGATGCTCTGGGCAAAGCAGCTTCCTTACGGGGTACTTTGGATCATACGGAATTATGGGTGAAACAACTGGAAGACGGCACTATGGTATTGGGATTGTTAAACCTGTCCAGTGAACCGATTGAGTCAAAGTTCCCTTTTACTGCAATTCAATTGAAAGGAAAGTACAAAATACGCAATCTTTGGGTAAAAGAAGATTTAGGTGTTTTTGAAAACGAATTTGAAACAACTATTCCGGCTCACGGAATAGTGCTATTGCAAATGCTTCAGCAGCAATAAACGGTTTTGTTGCAATTGATTAATTGAATAATTTTTTTTTAATGTATACTATGAAAACAAGGTTTGGCTTTTTACTGTCCTTTGTGGTTTTTTGCTCCCCTCTCCAGTCGTTGCAGGCACAGGATTTTAGTGGTGTAATTGGATTAACCGAAAGGGTCAGTCCCTGGACAAAAGGCAAAATTGTTTTTCATTCCCTTGCTGCATCCGCCAATGATCGCTTTGAATTGCTTACCCAAAATAAGCAATTGCATATCTCGGCCACATCGGCTTCAGCGGCGGCGATGGGTTTTAATTACTATTTGAATAATTTTTGCAATCAAAGTGTATCCCATGGTGCCCAAAATTTAAAACCACTTTCCGCATTGCCGGAGGTTACAGAAAAACGTGTAATTGAAACGCCTTTTGGATACCGTTACGCGTTAAATTATTGCACCTATAACTATTCCATGAGTTTTTACCAATGGAAAGATTGGGAGAAAGAACTGGATTGGATGGCTTTGCACGGAGTGAATTTAATGTTGGCTATAAACGGCACCGAGATGGTTTGGCAAAAAACATTAGCGCAATTTGGTTTTAGCGATAAAGAGATAAAAGATTTTATCCCGGGGCCTGCTTATACAGCCTGGTGGCTGATGGGAAATTTGGAAGGATGGGGGGGGCCGGTTTCCAATGCCATGATTGACCGGCAAATGGAATTGCAGAAAAAGATGCTGGCCCGAATGAAAGAACTGGGTATAGAACCTATTCTTCAGGGATTTTATGGCATGGTACCTTCTACTTTGCAATCCAAGTTTCCCTCAGCAAAAATTGTGGAACAAGGCAAATGGGCAGGTGGTTTTCAACGGCCTGCAATGTTGTCCCCACAAGACAGTCTCTTTGCAAAAATGGCAGCGGTATATTATCAAAACGTAAAAGATATTTATGGCGGTTGTGCGTTTTTTGAAGGAGATCCTTTCCATGAAGGCGGAAGCAGTAAAGGACTCGATGTTTCGCTTTCGGCAAAAAACATCCAAAAACAAATGCAATCAATTTTTCCAAACAGCACTTGGGTACTACAAGGTTGGGGTGGCAATCCTCGAAAAGAATTATTGAAGGATTTACAAAAAGATACCGTTTTGGTGGTTGATCTTTTTGGGGAAAACCAAAATAATTGGGAAACTTCCAATGCATATAATGGAACACCCTGGATCTGGTGCAGCGTTAATAATTTTGGTGAAAAGCCAGGTTTGTATGGGAAATTACAACGGGTTATCGAGGAACCGCATCGTGCATTACAAACGCCACAGGGGCACTATATGAAAGGCATTGGTATTATTCCGGAAGGAATTTTAAACAATCCTTTGCTGTATGATCTGTCACTGAACAGTGCTTGGGGTAACCCAATTAATACGGATAGTTTGCTGCACGGTTACGCAAAATACCGCTATGGTAAAGAAAATATTGATGTATCCCACGGATTGCTTTCGCTGAAAAAATCAGTGTATGGATCACATACCGGATATCAGGAAGGATGCACAGAATCCTTGTTTTCGGCAAGACCGGCCAAAAAAATAGAATCGGTTTCAAGCTGGGGTACCAGAAAGCTTTTTTATGATAACCGGATATTGGAAGCGGGATTACAATCTTTTCTGAAAGCCTCCGACACTTTCAAAAACAGCGAAACTTTCCAATACGACATTACGGATATTGCCAGACAGGTAGTGGCGAATCGCGGCCAAATGGCTTACGACTCTTTGATGAAATCTTTCGGTCAAAAGAATAGTATTGGGTACAATCGCTATAAAAAAGAATTTTTGAGACTGATGCAATTTCAGGAAAAACTGATGGCGACCAATAAAAATTTTTTATTGGGAACCTGGATCAGACAGGCTAAAGATTTTGGCAGGACAGGGTATGAAAAACAATTGGTAGAAAAGAATGCAAGGATGCAAATTACCTTTTGGGGACCTGATACCAATCCGAAGACTGACCTGCATGAATATGCCCATAAGGAATGGTCAGGCCTGATAAAAGACCTATACGAACCAAGATGGCAATTGTTTTTTGAACAATTGGATAATGAACTGGCCGGAAGACCTTTTAGAGAAGTTGATTTTTTTGCCCTGGAATCAAAATGGGCCAGAGAGCAGCATGCTTATGCGACCATCCCAAAGGGAAATTATTTGGAAGTAATTCAGGAGATTGTTGCTTTTTGTAAAATTGAATAACATGAAATAAATAGAAATACCTGCTTCAGGTCATGGTGCAACGCTCCAGAGTGGTCCGTGGTAAAATTATCCTCAAAGCAATAACCCTACTGATATTTCAGGGTAATGCAGCGTTTTAATATAAAATTAAAGAAAAATGTATAAAACTACAGTCGTTAAAATAATTTTTATTTCACTGTTAACAGTGAGTTTTTGTACTGCTCAGGTTACAACAAGAATAAACTCCTATGGGTATAAAATTACTTATATAAAGTATTCAAATGGTAAAAAAGTAGAAAATCAGGATCCCCTGGTACTGTTTACAAATCAAAAAGAGAGTTTACTGACTTCGGAAAACATTCAAAACAGAAAAAGTAAGTACCCTTTTGAGATTACCAGAATTAATAGAGCAGCTAATTCGTATATACAATTAGCCTATTTAAATGCGAACAATGCCATTGCTTCAGTTGATAGTGTATCCATTTTGAAACAAAAGTTAGAATTAGTCAACGAAACGAAAACAATTCTGGGTTATGTATGTAAGAAAGCAAAAACCGTTGTCAATTCGAATAGTATAGAACTGTGGTATACCGATCAATTAGGAGTTAAAGGAGCCCCTGCCATTTTAGGCCAAAATTTAGGATTGGTCTTAGAAACAGTCAGAAATGGAAATGCTGTTGTCACGGCATCCAAAATAGAGCAATTAAATAAGGCGCAAGCCAATTTTATTTCGAATGATTTTTATACAGCTCCTAAAACGGATGTCTTAAGTTACCGTGACTTTCTTTGGAAAAGCCGATTTAAAACAATTAAAGTTTTTGAAGAGGAACTGGTTCGGTTTTCTGATGATGCAAAATCGAATGACAGTATTTTAAGATTTGCCAATGGCCTTATCCTAGTTCGAAAAATAAAATTTCCTGAAATAAGGAAAGGTCAAAAAGTATTTATTGACATTCAGCAAAATTCCAATGGAGACGCCTACGACAGAACAGGCACAGCCTTTATTATACCAATGGATAAGTCGCGTTCATTTTTAGATGGATTGCAAAAAGGGATCAAAGAATTGCCCGTCTATACCAATGGGAACCAATCAGAATACCAGGGAGTAGTTGCCACGGACAATTATACGCCACCGTTGGAATTGATGCGATTTTTCACACCTTTTGGGATTAAGCAATACAATTATCTGGAGTTAAAAGATAAAAAATGGCACGAAATAACACCTTACAGACAGGAAATTACTGATTTGGCAGATTATTTAAGCAATAAGGAACTTTGGGTTGGAATGACCATTGGAAATTATGATAAAGGAGGTCATAGAGTGGCTATGAGTATAACCATTCATCCGGGAGAAAATGAATCAGAAGAAAGTCCGATACTAAATGAAAATAAAGTGCTGCCGTTATTCAATACGGTTAATATTTTAGAAATGAAGGGTCAGAATTACGGGTCAATGTTTACTAATGAAAAAGGACTTGAAGTCACATTTACATTAGATAAAGACGTAAAAAACGCGCAACTTAAATACATTACGACCGGTCATGGAGGCTGGGAAAATGGAGATGAATTTGTACCCAAAAAGAATACAGTTTTGTTAGATGGGAAAGCTGTTTTTTCATTTATTCCATGGAGACAGGATTGTGGATCCTATCGTTTGTTTAATCCCAGTTCCGGAAATTTTGCAGATGGTTTGTCTTCTTCGGATTTAAGCAGATCCAATTGGTGTCCGGGCACCGTTACCAACCCGACTTATATTGACTTAGGCGATTTAAAAGCGGGCAAACATACTATTCAGGTTCAGATTCCCATGGGTAAACCCGAAGGAGGAAGCTTTAGCGCCTGGAATGTTTCCGGGTGTTTAATTTGGGAATAAAAGAGAGTTGATAAAGAATGTGGAAGGCTATCTGGTTAAAGTTAGCTGGGTTATGTTTTTTTTTTTGATTATAAATACTATATAATAGAATGAATATGATTACGAGACGTTCGGTTTTACTTGGCATGATGCTGGCTTTTATGCTAAATCTGATGATGGTCCCAACACTGTTGGCACAAAATAAATCCATTGTCAGGATGGGGGCAACAGCTACCCAATCTTTTGATGAAAACTGGTTGTTTTCCCGTTATGGATTCCAGCCTGACGGATCCAGAAAAGAAGAACCCAAAAATTTAGAAAGCGAGTCCTACAATGATGCTGCCTGGCAAAAATTAGATTTACCACACGACTGGGGGATCACAGGACCATTTCGCAGTGACCTTACTGGCGAAACCGGTAAGTTGCCTTGGAAAGGGATTGGTTGGTACCGCAAATATTTTACGGTTCCTGCAGCTGATGCCGGGAAACAAATTTTTGTTGATTTTGACGGAGCGATGGCCTATGCCAAAATCTGGCTTAACGGAAAATATGTGGGAACCTGGCCTTATGGTTACAATTCCTTTCGAATGGATCTAACACCTTACATTAAAGCAGGACAAAAAAATACAATAGCGGTCCGTCTTGATACCGAAAGTTGGGATTCAAGATGGTATCCTGGAGGCGGTATCTATCGCCATGTCTGGCTGGTAAAAACAAATCCGGTACATGTTGGGCATTGGGGGACCTATATAACCACCCCTAAAATAACCGCTAAAAGCGCAACAGTAAAACTGGTTGTTACAATCGATAATGCGACCAAAAAAAATGTGATTGCAAAAGTGCACACCGTGTTGTTTGAATTGGGTGCCAACAACACCCCCAGGTCGAAAGCAGGAGCTACCAAAGAATCGATTATTGAGGTGAAAGCCGAAGGATCTGCAGTTTTGGAATCACAGGCAACCATAGCCAGTCCTAAACTTTGGGATATTAAAAGTCCAAATCGCTATGTGGCACAAACGAGCATCAGTGTGAACGGTAAAGTGGTGGACCGATACAATACCCCTTTCGGAATTCGAACTATAGCATTTACAGCGAGAAATGGTTTCTTGCTCAATGGTAAAAGGGTCGAAATTAAAGGGACTTGTAATCACCATGATTTAGGAGCTCTGGGTGCAGCCATCAATACGAGCGGGTTGAAAAGGCAGCTGAAAATGTTGCAGGATATGGGATGCAATTCGTTACGTACTTCTCACAATACACCTGCTCCGGAACTATTGGAACTGGCAGATCAAATGGGCTTTTTGGTTTGGGATGAAGCTTTTGATACCTGGAAAGTAGGGAAGAAGAAAAACGATTACAATACAATTTTTGACCAGTGGCATGAAAAGGATTTGAAAGCAATGGTGCATCGCGATCGCAATCAGCCTTCCGTATTCATTTGGTCCATTGGCAATGAAGTGCCGGATCAACGCAATGTTCCATTGACAAAAGAATTGGCCGATATTGTTCGTGAGGAAGACCAGACAAGACCGGTTTCTAACGGGTATAATGATCCGGACGGTGGTCGTGAAGTGGGAGCAGCTGTGGCAATGGATGTGATGGGAGTGAATTATTTTTTTAGTAAACAAGCTACCTGGGATGCAGATCCGCGCTATAAAGACATGCCTACCCTGGGAAGTGAAACTTCTTCCTGTGTAAGTTCTAGAGGTGAATATTTCTTTGGCGAGGAATATAAAAATTGGCAAATATCGTCTTATGATCAGGCATATCCGGGTTGGGGCTGCACGCCGGATGAGCAGTTCCGCACGAATGCTAAATTCCCGCATTTGTTGGGAGAGTATGTTTGGACCGGATTTGATTATTTAGGAGAACCCACTCCTTATAATTCTGACGAGACCAACCTGCTTAATTTTAGATCTGATCCGTCGAAAATGGCCGAGTTGGAAAAAAAATTGGAGGAAATCCGTAAAAATAACCCACCATCCAGAAGCAGTTATTTTGGAATTATTGATTTGGCCGGTTTCCCTAAAGACCGTTTCTTCAGCTACCAATCCAAATGGAGACCAGAATTGCCGGTGGCTCATATTTTTCCACATTGGAACTGGAGTGAACGAATCGGATTAGTAACTCCGGTGCATGTTTATACATCAGGAGAGGAAGCGGAACTGTTTTTGAACGGAAAAAGTCTTGGAAGAAAAACAAAAACTCCGGGGATTGATTTTCGTTTGGTTTGGGACGATGTTGTATATACTCCGGGTGAATTGAAAGTGGTTTGCTATAAAAATGGGAAACAATGGGCAACCGACGTCGTGAAAACTACGGGAGCTGCCGTACAACTTAGCCTTTCCGCGGACCGTTCTGTGATCGATTCCAACGGAACTGATTTTTCCTATGTTACGGTTAAGGTGATCGATAAAGACGGACTAATGGTTCCCCGTTCGCATCCGTCAATTAAATTCTCCATAGAAGGTCCCGGAGAAATTGTTGCGACAGATAATGGTGATGCTACCAGTTTTGTTCCTTTTCAAAGTCACGAACGAGAGGCTTATAATGGAATGGCGTTGGTAATTGTAAAAGCAAAGAAAGGACAGCAGGGGCAATTTAAAGTGAAGGCGGAAAGTGAAGGATTAACCACTTCAGTTGTAGCTGTTAAAATCAAATAGTTGGGAATAAAAGGATTTTTTTTGAAAAAATAGTATAATGTTTTAAATAAAATGTGTCAAAATGATAAAAAAAATAATAGTGCTGGCACTCTTTAGTGGAGGTGCCTTTTATAGTACTGCGCAATCCAAAATTGATCCTAAGACGATTAAGGAAAAAATGCAATGGTTCGCAGATGCAAAGTTGGGAATCTTTATTCACACGGGTATTTATGCTGTGAATGGTATTGGGGAGTCATGGAGTTTTCACAACAAGGAAATAAGCCATGCCGATTATATGAAACAATTAAAAGGATTTACACTGAAGCAATACGACCCAGCGTATTGGGCGGATTTAATTAAAGAAAGTGGTGCCCGATATGCGGTCATAACAACCAAACACCATGATGGGGTTGCGATGTATGATACAAAGCTCAATAATCTCAGTTCTGTAAAGGCAACGCCAGCAAAAAGGGATGTGGTAAAGCCTTTCTTCGAAGAGTTGCGCAAAAGGGATATAAAATGCGGGGCGTATTTTTCGTTAATCGATTGGACAAATCCCGACTATCCAGGTTTTTTGAAAGACAGTTCAAGATACAGTGTGCAGCATGACTATCACCGATGGAATAAATTCAGAGCTTTTTTTCAGGGGCAGATAAAAGAAATCAGTACGCAATTCAATCCTGATTTATGGTGGTTTGATGGCGATTGGGAACATAGTGCAGAAGAATGGGAATCGGAGAAAACCCGTCAGATCATACTTTCTAAAAATCCTTCTTCAATTATTAACGGACGTCTCCAGGGGTATGGCGATTATGCCACTCCGGAACAGAATTTTCCTGTGAGCCGACCAGCGTTTGATTGGTGGGAGTTATGCATGACCATTAATGACAATTGGGGGTATCAGCCTAAAGACCATAACTGGAAAACACCATATGAAATAATAACCATATTTGTTGATGCTGTTGCCAATGGGGGCAATTTGCTTTTGGATATCGGTCCCAGGGAAGACGGAAGTATTCCTGACGAAGAGGTAGCTGTACTTAAAGAATTGGGGGCCTGGAATAAGAAACACGGAGAAGCAATATTTAATACTATAGGAGGGATTCCGCAAGGGCATTTTTACGGGCCTACTACTTTGTCTAAAGATTCCACTACGCTTTACTTATTTGTACCTGGAAAAACAGCTGGTCCATTAATGCTTAAGGGCTTGAATTGTAAAATTGAAGCTATTACTGTTGTCGGGGATGGGACAAAGCTGACTCACAAAGTCGTCGGTAAAATTTCCTGGAGTCCTGTACCTGGATTGGTGTATATAGATCTTCCAGAGGCTGTCCAGGATAAATATGTAACCGTTTTAAAACTGAAATTGGACAAACCTGTAGCATTGTATAACGGACAGGGTGGGTTGAAGTAAAAAAAGAAATTACTCTGTCTCTGTTTTTTGCTGCTTTATCAGCAATCATCTAAATGATAAATTGGTTCATAAATAGTTCAGGACCGTATGTAATTTTGAAATAAAAATAAAAAAAAATTAAAATTAAAAACGTAAAATATGATACGATCATTTTTCTTTTCTCTTCTTTTATGCAGCGCATTATCCTTTGCGCAGCAGGTGCAGATTATTCCGCAGCCGGTGCAGGTCATTACAAATACGGGCAGTTTTGTCATTAGCCCTAAAACAAGTTTGGTGGTTGCCAACAAACAGGATGATGCCACTGCTGCTTTTTTAAATAAATATTTATTGGATTACTATGGGTTCGCCTTGCCAATCGTTAAAAAAGCAACGAAAAACAGCATTACTTTCAAAAGCCTTGAAAAAATTGACGGACTTAAAAGCGAAGGATACAGTTTAAAATCAGCGAAAGACGGAGTTTTAATAATAGGAAATTCTGCTATTGGAACTTTTTACGGCATGCAGACCCTTATTCAATTGCTTCCAACAGCAAGAAGTACCAGTCTTAAAATTGCATCGGTTGCGGTAAAGGATGAGCCTCGTTTTGCTTATAGAGGAGCGATGCTGGATGTCGGGCGTCATTTCTTTCCGGTTTCATTCGTTAAAAAATACATCGATTATTTGGCGTTGCACAAGTTAAATTATTTCCATTGGCATCTGACCGAAGATCAGGGCTGGAGAATCGAAATAAAGAAATACCCTAAATTGACCGAAATAGGATCTAAAAGAAACGGGACGATTATTGGCAGGTATCCAGGAAAAGGAAACGACAATACACCAGATGCCGGTTTTTATACACAAGAAGAAGTAAAGGACATTGTAAAGTATGCATCAGATCGTTTTGTCACGGTAATCCCGGAAATTGAAATGCCCGGACACAGTAGTGCTGCTATTGCCGCTTATCCTATGTTAAGCTGTTTTCCAGATAAAAAAACAGAAATTCCCGCTGCCATGATTTCTGAAAAAAGCAAACAGGAATTAGCAAACGGAAGGATAAAACTGGTACAGGAAACATGGGGTGTTTTCACCGATGTATACGCCCCAACAGAATATACTTTTGGATTTCTACAGGATGTCCTTGATGAGGTGATGGCATTGTTTCCTTCAAAATACATCCATGTAGGCGGGGACGAGTCGCCTAAAGAGGAATGGAAAAATAGTGCATTTTGTCAACAG
>NZ_JBLVPW010000019.1:0-85305 GCF_048286715.1 Flavobacterium kochi | reverse complement strand
ACTTTGATCGTCTGGGAATGTCTTTATAAACTCTAAAATATTCTCACCCTGAAATATCTTTTCCATATCCTTGTATTTACTATAAATATAAGTGTTTTTTATGTAAGTAACTCGATATAATTTTTTATGGATAGGGAACCAAGGTTTGATAATTTCGGAAAATTTACCTTGAGCTAATTCAAAACCTAAATCAAATTTGTTCCCAAATTCATCAACATTCTCTTCCCAACTAATCTCTACGATTACTTCTTTTAAAGGAGCGTTTTTAAGTTTATTTATTATCACTCATACATTTTTTTTTTGTAAATATACCAAAATACTTCCGATTATGAAAACTGCATACAACTTGCTTATACGTATTACTTTGTCGTACAGATTCACCCATTAAGCATTTGCTTTATACACAAAAACGCATTAAAAAAAGGGCTTACTTTAAAAGTAGCCCTTCATTTTAAAAATATTCTGTTCGGTTAGTAATGATTAACTATCCGCTTCAATTGAATAGTATCCAATCTTAGCCTTTTATGTTTTCAATAAACTGATCGAATAAATAAGACGAATCATGTGGTCCCGGGCTGGCTTCCGGATGGTATTGAACAGAGAAACAATTTTTGTTTTTCATTCGCATCCCTGCCACTGTTCCGTCGTTTAAGTGAAGATGCGTGATCTCCAAATCAGGATGATTGTCCAACTCTTCTTTGTTTACGGCAAAACCATGATTTTGAGAAGTGATTTCTCCTTTTCCGGTAATGATGTTTTTTACAGGATGGTTGATTCCTCTGTGACCGTTAAACATCTTATAGGTTGAAATTCCGTTCGCCAAACCAATTACTTGATGACCCAAACAAATTCCAAATAAAGGGTTATCGTTTGCAAGAATGGCTTTTGCTAACTCAATAGCACTGGATAGCGGCTCAGGATCACCAGGTCCATTGGATAAAAAGTACCCATCTGGATTAAATGCAGCTAAATCCTGGTAAGACGCATCAAAAGGAAACACTTTGATATAGCAATCTCTTTTGGCCAGATTACGAAGGATATTCATTTTAATTCCTAGATCAAGTGCGGAAATTTTATAGGTTGCGTTTTCATCACCAAAAAAGTAAGGTTCGGTGGTAGAAACTTTAGAAGCTAATTCCAAGCCTTTCATATCCGGCACTTTTGCCAATGCAATTTTCAATTCTTCAATCGGCGTATCATCTGTACAAATTACAGCATTCATTGCACCATTGTCGCGTATGTAACTTACCAAAGCACGTGTATCCACATCAGAGATACAGATCAGGTTTTGTTTTGTAAAATACTCCTCTAAACTCCCGGAAGCTCTTTCACGAGAATAATTGAAGCTAAAGTTTTTACAAACCAAACCAGCTATTTTAATACTATCAGATTCAATTTCTGAATCGTTTACTCCATAATTCCCAATATGCGCATTGGTGGCTACCATTAATTGACCAAAATAAGAAGGGTCAGTAAATATTTCTTGGTAACCGGTCATTCCTGTGTTAAAACAAACTTCCCCATAAGTAGTCCCGCTGATTCCGATAGATTTACCATGGAATATGGTCCCGTCACTTAATAGAAGAATTGCTTTTTGTCGTGTTGTATATTTCATTCGTTGCTTTCTATTATTTTTTTAATAGTCTCATGTAACTCGAAAAACGCGTTTCATGTGTAGTTAAATATGGTGCAAATTTAATTCTTTAAAGTAATGGATGCAATCTTTTTAAAATTTATATTTTAAGATCCCAATCCTACCGGAATTACCAGCAATACCAGTTCAAACACTCGATTCTTTTTATAAAGAACTTCCTATGAAAAACGAATTGAAAGTTCTTTTAAACCCCTACTGTTGTATTCCTGCATTTAAAAAAAATCAAAAAAAAAGGATAAACTAGTACTAGCTTATCCTTGATTCTTATTGAATTATTATTTTCATAATTATTCAGCAGTCTCTGTAGTTGTTTCAGAGTCAGCAACTGGAGCTTCTTCAGTAGCTTCATCTGCTTTCTTAGCTTTACCACCACGACGGCTTTTTGCTTTTTTAACTTCTTTTTTACCACCATTGTAAAGTTCATTGAAATCTACTAATTCGATCATTGCCATATCAGCATTATCTCCTAAACGATTTCCAACTTTAATGATACGAGTGTATCCACCTGGACGGTCTCCTACTTTAGCAGCTACGTCTCTGAACAAGTCAGTTACCGCATATTTGCTACGTAAGTATCCAAAAACGATACGACGATTGTGCGTTGTGTCAGCTTTTGATTTTGTTATTAAAGGCTCAACAAATTGTTTAAGCGCTTTTGCTTTAGCAACAGTAGTGTTAATACGTTTGTGCTCGATAAGAGAACAAGCCATATTAGCTAACATAGATTTTCTATGTGCAGTCTGTCTGCTTAAGTGATTGAATTTTTTTCCGTGTCTCATTGCTTTATGAAATGTAACCCGCCAAGGCGGATTAGATTATTCTTTATCTAGTTTGTATTTTGCTAAATCCATACCGAAGTTTAAATTTTTAACTGCAACAAGCTCATCAAGTTCAGTTAAAGATTTTTTACCAAAATTACGGAATTTCATTAGGTCATTTTTATTGAACGATACTAAGTCACCAAGTGTATCAACTTCAGCCGCTTTCAAACAATTTAATGCTCTTACAGAAAGATCCATATCAACAAGCTTAGTTTTAAGCAATTGTCTCATATGTAATGACTCTTCATCATACGATTCTGTTTGTGCAATTTCGTCAGCCTCGAGAGTAATTCTTTCGTCAGAGAATAACATGAAATGGTGAATTAAAACTTTTGCAGCTTCAGTAAGGGCATCTTTTGGATTGATTGAACCATCCGTTTTTATTTCAAAAACTAATTTTTCATAATCTGTTTTTTGCTCTACACGGAAGTTTTCAATCGCATATTTTACATTTTTTACCGGAGTAAAAATGGAGTCTGTAAAAATAGTTCCAATTGCAGCATTCTGTTTTTTGTTCTCTTCAGCAGGAACATATCCTCTACCTTTTTCGATCGTTAAATCGAAATTAAGTTTGATCTTACTGTCTAAATTACAGATCACCAGTTCTGGATTCAAAACTTGGAAACCTGAAATAAATTTTTGAAAATCACCAGCTGTTAATTGATCTTTACCTGAAACAGAAATAGTAACTGATTCATTATCTATATCTTCAATTTGACGTTTGAAACGTACTTGTTTAAGATTAAGAATAATTTCGGTAACGTCTTCAACAACTCCTGAAATAGTAGAAAACTCATGATCTACACCTTCAATGCGAACAGATGTAATTGCATAACCTTCTAATGCTGAAAGCAAAACTCTTCTAAGTGCATTACCAACGGTCAATCCGTATCCAGGTTCTAAAGGTCTAAATTCAAATTTACCTTCAAAATCGGTTGAATCGATCATGATAACTTTATCGGGCTTCTGAAAATTAAATATTGCCATAAATTTCGACTAAGTCAATTATTATTTGTTGTACAACTCTACGATTAATTGTTCTTTAATGTTTTCTGGGATTTGAAGTCTCGCAGGTACAGTAACGAAAGTACCTTCTTTGATATCATTATTCCAAGTAATCCATTCATAAACATGACTTGAATTAGATAAAGAACGTTCGATAGCTTCTAAAGATTTAGATTTTTCACGAACAGCAACTTTATCACCAGGCTTAAGGTGGTAAGAAGGAATATTAACCACTTCACCGTTTACGGTAACGTGTCTGTGAGAAACGATTTGACGCGCACCTCTTCTAGAAGGAGCAATACCCATTCTAAAAACAACGTTGTCTAATCTTGCTTCACACAATTGTAATAATACTTCACCAGTAACTCCTTTAGTAGCTGATGCTTTTTCGAATAAGTTTCTGAATTGTTTTTCTAATATTCCGTAAGAATATTTAGCTTTTTGCTTTTCCATCAACTGGACAGCATATTCAGACTTTTTTCCTCTTTTTTTAGCCATCCCGTGTTGTCCAGGTGGGTAATTTCTTTTTTCGAAAGCTTTATCGTCTCCGAAAATTGCTTCGCCAAATTTACGAGCGATTTTGGTTTTTGGACCAGTATATCTTGCCATTTTAAAAAATTTAAGGTAGAGATTATGAATTCAGGTCATATCCTCCGATAATCTATATTCTACCTATGTTATACTATATAATATTTTGAGTATTAAACTCTACGTCTTTTAGGAGGACGACATCCGTTGTGAGGCATTGGAGTTACATCGATAATCTCTGTTACTTCAATTCCACCGTTATGCAAAGAACGGATAGCAGACTCACGTCCGTTTCCTGGTCCTTTAACATAAACCTTTACTTTTTTAAGTCCAGCTTCAAGAGCTACTTTACTACAATCTTCTGCTGCCATTTGGGCTGCGTATGGAGTGTTCTTTTTAGAACCTCTAAAACCCATTTTACCAGCTGAAGACCAAGAAATAACTTCACCTTTTTTGTTTGTCAAAGAAATGATGATATTGTTAAAAGTAGCAGAAATATGAGCTTCTCCCGTTGATTCAACGATAACTTTACGTTTTTTTGCAGTTGCTTTAGCCATATTACTTATTATTTAGTTGCTTTTTTCTTGTTGGCAACAGTTTTTCTCTTACCTTTTCTTGTTCTAGAGTTGTTTTTAGTTCTTTGTCCTCTTAATGGAAGACCTGATCTATGACGGATACCTCTATAACATCCTATATCCATTAAACGTTTGATGTTCAAAGAAACTTCAGAACGTAATTCTCCTTCAATTTTGAAAGCTGATACTGCTTCACGAATTGCTCCGATCTCATCATCATTCCAGTCTTGAACTTTTTTATCTTGGCTAACTTGAGCTTTTTCTAAAATCTCAATAGCTCTACTTCTTCCTAATCCGAAGATATAGGTAAGTGCTATAACACCTCTCTTATTTTTTGGGATATCTACCCCTGCTATTCTTGCCATAATTATCCTTGTCTTTGTTTAAATCTAGGATTCTTTTTGTTTATTACGTACAATCTCCCTTTTCTTCGCACAATTTTGCACTCGGGACTTCTCTTTTTTACTGAAGCTCTAACTTTCATTTTGAATATCCTTTAATATCTATAAGTAATTCTTGCTTTTGACAAATCGTAAGGGCTCATTTCTAGTTTCACTTTATCACCAGGTAATAATTTGATGTAATGCATGCGCATTTTTCCAGATATGTGGGCGATTACAATATGTCCATTCTCTAACTCTACACGGAACATCGCATTTGATAATGCTTCAATGATGGAACCGTCTTGTTCTATTGCTGATTGTTTTGCCATAAGTTAAGCTACTGCTTTTCTATTTTTACCACTCTTCATTAAACCGTCATAATGTTTGTTTAACAAGTACGAATTGATTTGTTGAATTGTATCTATGGCAACACCAACCATAATTATTAATGAAGTACCTCCAAAAAACATTGCCCAAGATTGCTGAACATCCATAAGACTCACAACAATTGCTGGGAACACAGCGATTAAGGCAAGAAATAAAGATCCTGGAAAAGTTATTAAAGACATCACTTTGTCAAGAAAATCAGAAGTCTCCACTCCCGGTCTTACACCTGGAATAAAACCACCACTTCTCTTTAAATCATCAGACATCTTATTAGTAGGCACTGTGATTGCAGTATAGAAGAAAGTAAATACAACAATTAACGTTGCAAAAACCAAATTATACCAGAACCCGAACATATTACTAAAAGCGCCCACAATTGATTGTGATGTATCTGATTTTGATAAACCTGCTACAGCAGCAGGAATAAACATAATTGCCTGAGCAAAGATAATAGGCATCACTCCGGAAGCATTAAGCTTCAAAGGAATCCATTGTCTGTTGCCACCCATTAAGTCTTGTTCGTAATCTCCTGAAGAAGTACGACGAGCGTACTGAACCGGTATTTTTCGAACTGCCATAACAAGTAATACACAGGCAATAATAACCAATAACCAAATGATAATTTCAATAACCAATAACATTGGTCCACCGTTATTATTGGTAACTCTGGTGGTAAATTCCTGGATAAAAGCCTGTGGGAATCTAGCCAAAATACCAACCATAATTAACAATGATATACCGTTACCAATACCTTTGTCAGTAATCTTCTCTCCTAACCACATGGCGAAAATCGTCCCTGTAACTAAAATAATTACTGAAGAAAATAAGAATTCAAATGAATTAAATCCTAACAAAAAAGCACTACTAGGCAATGTTCTGTACAAATTGTAAATGTACGTTGGACCTTGCACCAAAGTAATACCTATTGTCAACCAACGGGTAATTTGATTAATCTTTTTTCTACCACTTTCACCGTCACTTTGAAGCTTTTGCAAATACGGAATCGCAATTCCCATTAACTGAACAACAATAGATGCAGAAATATATGGCATTATACCTAAAGCAAAAACCGAAGCTTTAGAGAAAGCACCTCCTGTAAACATGTCTAGGATCGATCCAATACCATTTTTGGTTTGGCCCGCTAAGCTGTTTAATTGAGTTGCATCAATTCCAGGAAGTGTAACGTGTGCTCCAAAACGATAAACTAAAAGAAGTCCTAATGTGATCAGGATTCTATTTTTCAGTTCCTCAATTTTCCAAACATTACTTAATGATTCAATAAATTTCTTCATCTTAATAGAAAAATTATATTGTTACAGCTTCTCCACCAGCAGCTTCAATAGCAGCTTTTGCAGTAGCGGTAAATTTGTGAGCGGTTACTTTTAATTTCGCTGTCAATTCTCCTCTTCCTAAAATCTTAACGATTTCATTTTTAGTAGCCAAACGATTTGCAACATAAACTGTCATATCAACAGCATCTGTTATCACACCATTATCTACCAATAATTGAAGTGTATCAAGATTAACACCTTCGTATTCTTTACGATTGATGTTTGTGAAACCAAACTTAGGCACACGTCTTTGAAGTGGCATTTGACCACCTTCAAAACCAATCTTTTTAGAATAACCAGAACGAGATTTTGCTCCTTTGTGACCTCTTGCAGAAGTACCACCTTTTCCGGAACCTTCTCCTCTACCTAATCTTTTATTTTGATTGTGTGTAGCACCTTCAGCAGGTTGTAAGTTACTTAAATTCATAACAGTATTTGTTATTTAGTTTCTTCAACAGAAACTAAGTGTTTAACTTTATTTATCATCCCAAGGATTGTAGGGTTTGAATCATGCTCTACAACTTGTCCCATTTTACGTAGACCTAAAGCTTCTAATCCTCTCTTTTGAGTAAGAGGACAGTTGATTTTGCTTCTAACTTGTTTTACTAATAATTTAGCCATAATTTCCTTGAATTAACCTTTAAAAACTTTTTCTAAAGAAACGCCTCTTTGTTTTGCAACAGTATAAGCACTTCTCATTTGCAATAAAGCATCAAAAGTTGCCTTAACTACGTTGTGAGGATTTGATGATCCTTGTGATTTAGATAATACATCATGAATCCCTACTGATTCAAGAACTGAACGAACAGCTCCACCAGCAATAACTCCTGTACCATGAGAGGCAGGAATTAAGAATACACGTGCACCACCAAATTTACCTTTTTGTTCGTGAGGAACTGATTTTCCGTTCAAAGGAATTTTCACTAAATTTTTCTTAGCATCTTCCACTGCTTTCGCAATTGCTTCAGAAACATCTTTAGATTTTCCTAATCCGTGTCCAACCACTCCATTTTCATCACCTACAACTACAATAGCAGAAAAACCAAAAGCTCTACCACCCTTTGTAACCTTAGTAACACGATTTACACTTACCAAACGGTCTTTTAATTCAAGACCACTTGGTTTTACTAACTCTACATTCTTGTATTTATTAGACATACTATATTAGAATTTAAGTCCAGCCGCTCTTGCGCCTTCCGCTAATGATTTAATACGACCGTGATATAAATAACCTCCTCTATCGAAAGTTACTACGTCTATCCCAGCTTTTAAAGCTTTTTCAGCAACCAGTTTTCCAACTGCTGTAGCCACTTCAATGTTCGTACCGTTACCTATTTCTTTTTCTCTTGAAGAAGCCGCCAATATAGTAACTCCGTTTACATCATCAATAAGTTGAGCGTAAATTTCTTTGTTACTTCTAAACACAGATAGTCTTGGATTAGTAGCAGTACCACTAATTGTTTTTCTAATTCTGAATCTAATTCTTTGTCTTCTTTCAGGTTTTGTTAATGACATAATCTTATTTTTTAAGCTGATTTACCTGCTTTTCTTCTTAATACTTCACCTACAAATTTAACACCTTTTCCTTTATACGGCTCTGGCTTACGGAAACCTCTGATTTTCGCAGCTACCTGACCTAAAAGTTGTTTGTCAAATGATGTTAATTTAACAATTGGGTTTTTACCTTTTTCAGATATAGTTTCCAAAGTTACTTCTGGAGCAACTTCTAAAACAATATTGTGAGAATATCCAAGAGCTAAATCTAACTTTTGTCCTTGATTAGAAGCTCTATAACCAACTCCTACCAATTCTAAAGATTTTGTAAAACCTTCATTTACACCAATAATCATGTTATTGATTAAAGATCTATATAAACCATGTTTTGCTCTTTGGTCTTTGTGATCAGACGATCTATCCACTTGAACCTGACCGTCTTCAACTGTTACAGTAACGTCCGAAAACTCCTGTGTAAGTTGACCATTTTTTCCTTTTACTGTAATAATACCATTTGCAACTTCAACAGTTACACCAGCAGGGATTACAACCGGATTTTTACCTATTCTTGACATCTTCTACTATTTTAATGATTAGTAAACGTAACAAATTACTTCACCACCAACATTTAACTGTCTGGCTTTCTTTCCTGTCATCAAACCTTTTGATGTAGAAACAATAGCAATTCCTAATCCGTTAAGGATTCTTGGAATAGATGAAGAACCTGAATACTTACGTAAACCTGGTTTACTAATTCTCTGGATATCTTTAATTACTGACTCTTTAGTATCTTTATCATACTTCAAAGCAATTTTGATTGAACCCTGAACAGCGTTGTCTTCAAATTTGTAACTCAAGATATAACCTTGATCAAATAAGATCTTAGTTATTTCTTTTTTTAGATTAGATGCAGGAATTTCGACAACTTTGTGGTTTGCAGCCACAGCGTTACGAACTCTCGTCAAATAATCTGCAATAGGATCTGTATACATGTGTATTAATTTGCGGTTTTGGTTTTCAGCAAACGATTTGCCGAACCTGAAACCAATTTATAAATGTTTATGATACAGACAAAACTTACGTTCAGTCTGTATCAGGACGCAATAAATTACGTCTTACCAAGATGCCTTTTTAACACCAGGTATCAATCCATTATTTGCCATTTCACGAAATGTAACACGTGAAAGACCGAATTGACGCATATACCCTCTTGGTCTACCTGTTAATTTACAACGATTGTGCAAACGAACTGGTGAAGCATTTTTTGGTAACTTTTGCAAACCTACGAAATCTCCAGCTTCTAACAAAGCTTTTCTTTTCTCAGCATACTTAGCTACTGTTTTTTCTCTCTTAACCTCGCGGGCTTTCATTGATTCTTTAGCCATGTCTTAATTCTTTTTAAAAGGTAATCCTAATTCTGTCAATAGAGACTTTGCTTCTTTATCTGTTTTTGCACTAGTTACAAAAGAGATATCCATTCCTGAAATTTTGTTTACTTTGTCAATATCAATTTCCGGGAAAATGATTTGCTCCAAAACTCCAAGGTTGTAATTTCCTCTTCCGTCAAATCCAGTAGCTTTAATACCACTGAAATCTCTTACACGTGGTAAAGCTGAAGTAATAAGTCTATCTAAAAACTCATACATTCTTTCTCCACGCAAAGTAACTTTTGCTCCAATCGGCATCCCTTTTCTCAATTTGAATGACGCAACGTCTTTCTTTGAAATTGTAGATACTGCTTTCTGTCCAGTGATCTTTGTTAACTCATCAACCGCATAGTCGATTAGTTTTTTATCAGATACAGCTGCACCAACTCCTTTACTTAAAACGATTTTTTCCAATTTTGGAACTTGCATTACGTTTACGTATCCGAATTCCTCTTTAAGAGCAGCAATTACTCTGCTCTTATATTCTTCTTTTAGTCTAGGTATATACGCCATTACTATAGTACTTGATTAGATTTTTTTGAAAATCTTACTTTCTTATCTCCTTCTACTCTAATACCAACTCTAGTTGTTTCCTTAGTTTTAGGATCAATTAAAGAAATATTAGATATTTGTATAGAAGCTTCTTTCTTTACGATACCACCTTGAGGGCTTTTTGCACTAGGTTTCGTATGTTTTGAAACCATGTTTACACCTTCAACAATCGCTTTGTTTTTCTCACGGTACACACGTAATACTTTACCTTCAGCACCTTTATGGTCTCCAGCAATTACTCTTACGATGTCACCTGATTTTATTTTTAGCTTTATCATCTTAAAAACGAATTAAAGCACTTCTGGTGCTAATGATACAATTTTCATGAATTGTTTTTCACGAAGTTCTCTTGCTACCGGACCAAAAACACGAGTTCCTCTCATTTCACCAGCAGCATTCAACAACACACATGCGTTGTCATCGAATCTGATGTATGAACCATCGGCTCTTCTTACTTCTTTTTTGGTACGTACAACAACTGCAGTTGAAACAGCTCCTTTTTTAACGCTTCCGTTAGGAGCAGTATCTTTGATAGAAACTACAATCTTGTCACCAACAGAGGCATACCTTCTTTTGGTACCTCCTAAAACACGGATAGTTAAAACTTCCTTTGCTCCAGTGTTATCTGCTACTTTTAGTCTTGATTCTTGTTGTACCATAATTATTTAGCTCTTTCTAGGATTTCAACTAACCTCCAACATTTTGTTTTACTCATAGGACGCGTTTCGCTAATCCTTACAGTATCTCCAATGTTGCAGTCGTTCTTTTCGTCGTGTGCGTGATACTTTTTAGTTTTCAACACGAACTTACCGTATAATGGGTGTTTAACTTTACGCACTTCTGCAACAACAATAGACTTATCCATTTTGTCCGAAGTAACAACACCAACTCTTTCTTTTCTTAAATTTCTTTTTTCTTCCATCTTTCAGCAGAATACAGTTATTGTAACTCTCTTTTAGTAAGTTCTGTAGCTAATCTTGCAACTGTTCTTCTTACACTTCTAATTTGAAGTGGGTTCTCAATTGGAGAAATAGCGTGAGCCATTTTTAGGTCGGCATATGCCTTCTTAGTCTGGCTAAGTTTTTCTTGCAACTCCGCTGCAGAAAGATCTTTTATTTCTGATTGTTTCATAATATCTAATTAATTATGCTTCGAAATCTCTAGCAACAACGAATTTAGTTTTTACTGGAAGCTTTTGAGCTGCAAGACGTAACGCCTCTTTTGCAACTGATAAAGGTACTCCTCCAACTTCAAACATAATTCTTCCGGGTTTAACAACGGCAGCCCAATACTCAACTGCACCTTTACCTTTACCCATACGTACCTCAAGAGGTTTCTTAGTAATTGGTTTGTCTGGAAATATTTTGATCCATAATTGTCCCTCTCTCTTCATAAAACGAGTTGCAGCGATACGCGCAGCTTCAATTTGACGAGAAGTTAAGAACATTCCATCTTCATGTACAGATTTAATACCAAACATTCCATTAGAAAGTTCATGTCCTCTTTGAGAATTTCCTTTCATTTTACCCTTTTGTACCTTACGGTATTTTGTTCTTTTAGGCTGTAACATTTTTCTTTAGTTTAAAAATTTACTTTCTTTTACGAGCGTCTGGTTTTCCACCTTTATTAAAAGGTTTTCTATCTCCTCTAGGAGATTCACCACCTTTACCACCACCAGTTCCGGATTGTTTTTTATCCATTCCTGCAAGCGGGGAAAGATCTCTCTTTCCATAAACTTCACCTTTCATGATCCATACTTTGATTCCCATTCTACCATAAGTAGTATGAGCTTCAGCCAAAGCATAATCAATGTCAGCTCTGAAAGTTGATAGAGGAATTCTACCTTCTTTGAAACCTTCTGAACGTGCCATTTCAGCACCATTCAAACGACCAGAAATCAGAACTTTAATTCCTTCAGCGTTCATACGCATAGAGGCTGCGATTGCCATTTTAATAGCACGTCTGTAAGAAATTCTGCTTTCGATCTGACGACAGATACTAGTTGCAACTAGATAAGCGTCAAGCTCAGGTCTTTTGATTTCAAAGATGTTAATTTGAACCTCTTTGTCAGTAATTTTCTTAAGTTCTTCTTTTAACTTGTCTACCTCTTGTCCACCTTTTCCGATAATGATACCAGGTCTGGCAGTAGTGATAGTAACGGTTACAAGTTTTAAAGTTCTCTCGATGATTACTTTCGATACACTAGCTTTTGATAAACGAGCATGGATATACTTTCTGATTTTGTGATCTTCGGCAAGTTTATCACCGTAATCATTTCCACCATACCAGTTTGAGTCCCATCCTCTGATGATACCAAGTCTATTTCCAATTGGATTTGTCTTTTGTCCCATGCTGCTTAAGAATTGCTTTGTGTGTTATTGATAGCTCCAAGCACGATTGTTACGTGGTTAGAACGTTTTCTAATTCTGTGTGCTCTTCCTTGTGGAGCTGGACGAAGTCTTTTCAACATCATTCCACCATCAACTCGGATTTCCTTAACAAATAAACCAGCTTCTTCCATATTAGCTTCAGGGTTTTTAGCTTGCCAGTTGGCAATTACTGATAAAACCAATTTTTCTAATTTTCTTGAAGCTTCTTTAGAACTGAATCTTAAGATGTTAAGTGCTCTTTCTACCTTCTGACCTCTTACTAGATCTGCTACTAAGCGCATTTTTCTAGGTGAAGTAGGGCAGTTATTTAACTTTGCAAAAGCCAATGACTTGTTAGCCTCTTTTCTTGCATCTGCTGTTTCTCTTTTACGAACTCCCATTGCTTCTTATTTTTTACCTTTATTTTTTGCTCCAGCATGACCTCTAAAAGATCTCGTTGGTGAAAATTCTCCTAATTTGTGACCTACCATGTTTTCTGTTACGTAAACTGGTACAAATTGACGACCGTTATGAACTGCGATAGTTTGTCCAACAAAGTCCGGAGTAATCATAGAAGCTCTAGACCATGTCTTAACCACTCCTTTATTTCCACCTGCAATGTTTTCCTGAACTTTCTTGTCTAACTTATAATGAACGAAAGGTCCTTTTTTTAATGAACGTGCCATATCTTATTATTTCTTTCTACGTTCTACGATATACTTGTTACTCGGGTTTTTCTTAGAACGAGTTCTATAACCTTTAGCTGGTATTCCATTTCTTGAACGTGGATGTCCACCAGAAGAACGTCCTTCACCACCACCCATTGGGTGATCGACAGGGTTCATTGCAACAGGTCTTGTTCTAGGTCTTCTTCCTAACCATCTTGTTCTACCTGCTTTTCCAGATACAACTAATTGGTGGTCTGAATTAGAAACCGCTCCAATTGTAGCCGAACAGGTCAACAAGATTAATCTTGTTTCTCCAGAAGGCATTTTGATTGTAGCATATTTTCCATCTCTTGCCATTAATTGAGCAAATGTTCCAGCAGAACGAGCGATTACCGCTCCTTGACCTGGTCTCAATTCAATACAAGAAATAACAGTTCCTAATGGAATTCTACTTAAAGGTAAGGTATTACCAATTTCAGGTTGAGATTCAGGACCAGAAACTAATTTCTGACCAACTTTCAATCCGTTTTGAGCAATAACATACGTTTTCTCTCCATCAGCATACGCTAACAAAGCGATAAATGCAGTACGATTTGGATCGTATTCAATTGATTTAACCGTTGCAGGAATTCCTTCCTTTGTACGTTTAAAATCAATCATACGATATCTCTGCTTGTGACCACCACCCGTATAACGCATGGTCATCTTTCCTTGACTATTTCTACCACCAGAGTTTTTTATCGGCGCTATCAAAGAGCGTTCCGGCTTATCAGTTGTAATGGCGTCATAACCATTCACAACTCTAAATCGCTGACCTGGGGTAATAGGTTTTAATTTTCTTACTGACATTTTATCTTAGATATTGTTGTAAAAATCAATTGTTTCTCCTTCTTGTACTTGAACAATTGCTTTTTTAATTGCATTAGTCTTTCCACTGATTAAACCACTTTTAGTGTATTTAGTAGTTCTATCCGGTCTTACGTTCATTGTGTTAACACTCAAAACAGTTACTCCATAAGCAGCTTCAACAGCTTTCTTAATTTGTACTTTGTTTGCTTTTTTGTCAACAACAAATCCGAAGCGGTTTAAAACTTCACTTTCTTTGGTTACTTTTTCCGTTACTATAGGCTTAATTATGATGCTCATATCCTATTATTTACTTAAATTTTCTTCAATTATCTCCAAAGAACTCTCTAAAAGCACTAAATTATTAGCGTTTAATATTGCGTAAGTGCTTAATTCTAAGCTACTTACCACGCTAGAGCCTTTTAAATTGCGTGACGACAAATATACATTTTTATTTGTATCACCCAAGACAAACAGGGATTTTTTATTTTCTAACTCTAAAGCTTTCAAAACGTTGATGAAATTTTTAGTGTTTGGTGTTTCAAAATTAAAGTCTTCCAATACGATAATGTTCGCTTCTTTTGCTTTAATTGAGAAAGCAGATTTTCTTGCCAAACGTTTCAAGCTTTTATTCAATTTGAATGAATAACTTCTTGGTCTTGGTCCGAAAACTGTTCCACCACCTTTAAACAATGGATTCTTTGCACTACCCGCACGAGCAGTACCAGTTCCTTTTTGTTTTTTAATCTTACGCGTACTTCCCGCAACTTCAGCTCTTTCTTTAGCTTTGTGCGTTCCTTGTCTTTGATTAGCAAGATATTGCTTTACATCAAGGTATACTGCGTGATTGTTTGGTTCTATACCAAATACTGAATCAGAAAGTTGAACTTTTCTTCCAGTATCTTTTCCGTTGAAATCTAATACTTTTGCTTCCATTACTTCTGAATGATTACATAAGAGTTGTTACATCCAGGAACACATCCTTTTATAACAAGTAGGTTCTTTTCAGCAACTACTTTTAAAACTCTAAGGTTTTGAACTTTTACATTGTCTCCTCCCATTCTTCCAGCCATACGCATTCCTTTGAATACTCTGGATGGATAAGAAGAAGCTCCTACAGAACCCGGCGCTCTTAAACGGTTGTGTTGACCGTGAGTTGCTTGACCAACACCACCAAAACCGTGACGTTTTACAACCCCTTGAAAACCTTTACCTTTAGATACACCTTGTACATCTACAAATTCTCCTTCTTGAAAAATAGAAACATCTATAAGATCTCCTAAATTTTGTTCAGTTGCGAAATCTCGGAATTCAACGACTTTTTTCTTAGCTACAGTTCCCGCTTTTTTAAAGTGACCTAAAGCCGCTTTTGTGGAATGTTTCTCGTTTTTGTCATCGAAACCAAGTTGCAACGCTTCGTACCCGTCAACACCTTTGGTTCTGACTTGGGTAACAACACATGGTCCAGCTTCGATTACTGTACAAGGAATATTCTTCCCGTTCTCGTCGAAAATGCTAGTCATGCCGATTTTTTTACCAATTAACCCAGACATAATTATTAATTATTAATTATTAAATATAAATATAGAACGCAGCTTTTAACCGAATCCTATTTTTTTAAAGTGGTGCAAAAGTATAACTTATTTACACACAATCCTAAAAATATTTTTCGCTTAAAAACAGCGTCCCTTTTTACTCTTAAATTACTTAAACTTTGATTTCAACTTCAACTCCACTTGGCAATTCAAGTTTCATTAAAGCATCAATAGTTTTAGATGAAGATGAATAAATGTCAATTAATCTCTTGTATGACATTACTTCAAATTGCTCTCTCGCTTTTTTGTTAACGTGTGGAGAACGTAGTACAGTGAAAAGTTTTTTGTGAGTTGGCAATGGAATTGGTCCTGTTACTACTGCACCTGTACTTTTTACAGTTTTTACAATCTTCTCAGCAGACTTGTCTACCAACATGTGATCGTAAGATTTTAATTTTATTCTGATTTTTTGACTCATTTTCTTAAAGATTAAGCGTTTCCTTTTGCTTTTTTGATAACTGCTTCCGAAATATTCGAAGGAGTTTCAGCGTAATGTGAAAATTCCATTGTTGATGTTGCACGACCTGAAGATAAAGTTCTTAAAGTAGTAACATAACCAAACATTTCTGATAATGGCACATCTGCTTTAATAGTTTTAGCACCATTTCTATCGCCCATGTCATTCACCTGTCCTCTACGACGGTTGATATCACCTACGATATCCCCCATGTTTTCTTCAGGAGTAATCACTTCCATTTTCATGATAGGCTCTAAAATAACAGCACCTGCAGCACGACCTGACTCTCTGTAACCCATTCTTGCAGCTAACTCAAAAGAAAGCGCATCTGAATCGACAGGGTGAAAAGATCCGTCTAATAAAGTCACTTTCAAACTATCTACCTGATATCCTGCTAAAGGACCCGTTTTCATAGCTTCTCTGAAACCTTTTTCAACTGAAGGGATATATTCTTTAGGAACGTTACCCCCTTTTACCGCATTAATAAACTGCAATCCAACCGGAGTTTTACCGTCCACAACATCTGCTGGCTCGATTCTAAATACGATATCACCGAATTTACCACGACCACCTGATTGTTTCTTGTATGTTTCTCTATGTTGAGCAGATTTAGTAAACGCTTCTTTATATTCTACCTGAGGCTCACCTTGGTTTACTTCAACTTTAAACTCACGTTTCATTCTATCAACAAGGATATCTAAGTGAAGCTCACCCATACCTGATATAATAGTCTGACCTGAAGCTTCATCTGTTCTAACCGTAAAGGTTGGATCTTCTTCCGCTAATTTAGCCAAAGCCATACCCATCTTATCAACGTCAGCTTTAGTTTTAGGCTCAATAGCAATACCAATTACTGGCGCAGGGAATTTCATACTTTCCAAGATAATTGGGTGTTTTTCATCACACAATGTATCTCCGGTTTTAATATCTTTAAATCCTACTGCTGCTCCAATATCACCTGCCTCGATATATTCGATTGGGTTTTGTTTGTTCGCATGCATCTGATAGATACGAGAGATTCTTTCTTTATTTCCTGAACGGGTATTCAATACATAAGAACCTGCATCCAAACGTCCTGAATAAGCACGGAAAAAAGCCAAACGACCTACGAATGGGTCAGTAGCAATTTTAAATGCTAAAGCAGCGAATGGCTCTTTAACATCTGGCTTACGCAAAATTTTAGTTTGATCTTCTTCTAATAAGTCAGCATCATCAGGATGAATCCCTTCGATACCTTCTTTATCCATTGGAGATGGCAAATATTTACATACCGCATCTAACATGAACTGAACTCCTTTGTTTTTGAAAGAAGAACCGGCAATCATCGGAATGATAGCCATATCCATAGTAGCAGCTCTTAAAGCAGTGTTGATTTCTTCCTCTGTAATAGAGTCTTCATCTTCCATGAATTTTTCCAACAAATTCTCATCATAATCAGCAACTGCTTCAATAAGAATCGATCTGTATTCTTTCACTTCCGCAACCATGTCTTCTGGAATAGGCACAATATCATAAGTAGCACCCAATCCTTCTTCATGCCATACGATCGCTTGATTTTTCACTAAATCAACCACACCTTTGAAGTCATTTTCTTCACCAATTGGCAAAGTAATAGCAACTGCATTAGATTTCAACATGTCTCTAACTTGTTGACAAACCATCAAAAAGTTAGAACCCTGACGGTCCATTTTGTTTACGAATCCGATACGTGGCACTCTGTATTGATCTGCAAGTCTCCAGTTCGTTTCTGATTGTGGCTCTACACCATCAACAGCACTAAACAAGAAAACCAACCCATCAAGTACACGTAAAGAACGATTTACTTCAACAGTAAAATCAACGTGTCCCGGGGTATCGATAATATTAAAGTGGTATGGCAATGTTTCTGCCAAAACCTTACCTTGTTCCGTTGGGAAATTCCATTCACAAGTTGTAGCAGCAGACGTAATTGTAATACCTCTTTCCTGCTCTTGTGCCATCCAGTCCATAGTTGCAGCACCATCGTGTACTTCACCTATCTTATGTGACTTTCCAGTATAGAATAATATACGCTCTGTTGTTGTTGTTTTACCAGCATCAATGTGAGCAGCAATTCCTATATTTCTTGTATATTTTAAATCTCTAGCCATTTCTTATGAATTAAAATCTAAAGTGAGAGAACGCTTTATTAGCTTCTGCCATTTTGTGTGTATCCATTCTCTTTTTAACAGCAGCACCCTCTTCTTTAGCCGCAGCTAAACATTCAGAAGCTAACCTTTGAGCCATAGATTTTTCATTTCTTCTTCTAGAATAAAGTATCAACCACTTCATCGCCATAGAAATTTTTCTGTCCGGACGAATTTGCATTGGAATTTGGAATGTAGCTCCACCTACTCTACGACTACGTACTTCTACGTGAGGCATAACGTTTGTTAAAGCATCTTTCCAGATTTCTAATGATGGTTTCTCTGCATCTTGCTTTTTGGATTCTATAATGTCAATTGCATCATAAAAAACTTTAAAAGCTGTTGATTTTTTACCATCCCACATTAAGTTGTTCACAAAACGTGTTACCAATTGGTCGTTAAACCTCGGATCTGGTAAAAGTGGTCTTTTCTTTGCCGCTCTTTTTCTCATGTCTTTTTTTTAATAAAATGTCATACCCATACCAATGCGATGAATCGCATGCCTATGAGTCCAACTTTTTAAATTACTTTTTTGCTTCTTTTGGGCGTTTTGCTCCGTACTTAGATCTTCTTTGTGTTCTTCCTGCTACTCCTGACGTATCAAGCGCACCACGAACAATGTGATATCTAACTCCTGGTAAATCTTTTACCCTTCCACCCCTAACTAATACTATCGAGTGCTCTTGTAGATTGTGTCCTTCACCAGGGATGTAGGCATTTACTTCATTACCATTTGTCAAACGTACACGCGCTACTTTACGCATTGCAGAGTTTGGTTTTTTTGGTGTTGTAGTGTAAACACGCGTACAAACCCCTCTTCTTTGAGGACAAGAATCTAAAGCAACCGATTTACTCTTCTTAGTTATCTGAGTTCTTCCTGTTCTTACTAATTGTTGAATTGTTGGCATAATTAATACTAAAAATTTCTTATTATATTAAATTCCCGCTTTTTACGGGGTTGCAAATGTAGAAAATATTTTTCACTCTACAAACGTTAAACTATTAATTTTCAATAAGATTATTTTGTCATTTGATTTTTATAACAAACCACAGATATTTGCATTACATTTATTAAAACATACATGGATTTGAAACCTTTGCTCTTTTTTCTTCTCTTTTTGAATTTGGGATCCTGTTGTTCTGCTCAGAATTTTCAATTGAGACTCATTGGAAACACCAAATCAGAAACAAAAACCATCGATTCACTGCAGTACCATCCCAATCATAAAAACACAAAATCACTTCAGGACGAAATCATTCGAATAACTGCTCAACTGGCTAAAATAGGATTTATAGAAAACAGCATAACTGAAAATCTCAAAATAAACGACACCAGTTATGTGACAAAATTGACGCTCGGAAACAGAATCAAAACCATACATATATATATAGGTAGAAATAACGAAGTATACAATGCGATTGTACCCGAGAAAACGAAAGACACGATTGTCATCCGATATGAAGAAACAGAAGCCTTTTTACAGGACGCGTCACAAAAATTAGAACAAAAGGGATTTGCTTTAGCTTCCGTTAAACTGGCTAATATTCAAAATAAAAAACAAACGCTCTACGCTGATTTAGCCTTCACAGCGGACAAAAAAAGAAAATTAAATGCGATTGAAATCAAGTATGCCGAAAACAGCAATACAATCCATTTCCCCAAAGGATACCTGGCCCAAATCAATCGCAACTATCAAAACAAAATTTTCAATCAGAACATTGTCAACGAAGTGCATCATGAATTTGAAAAATTTAAATTTGCAAACCAGGTAAAATACCCTGAAATTCTATTCACAGAAGACAGCACCAAAATATATGTGTATCTTGAAAAAAGGAAGTCCAACACTTTTGACGGCTTCATCGGATTTTCCAACAATGAAAACAAAAAAATAATTTTTAACGGCTATGCAGACATCACTCTGGAAAACACCTTACGCGCAGGAGAACAATTTTCACTGTTTTGGAAAAGTGACGGAAACAGGCAAAAAACATTTAAAACCAGTATAGAAGTACCCTACGCATTTAAAAGCCCGATCGGACTCAAAGCCAGCCTTACCATTTTCAAACAGGACAGCACCTACCAAAACACAAAAACCGGAATCGATTTAGGCTATTTCATCCATTACAACACCCGAATCTATCTGGGCTACCAGGCAACCGAATCCAGTGACATTCAGAATACCAACAGCGAACAACTCCGTGATTACAAAAATTCATTTTTGACCACAGCTTTCGAATACACGAAAAATGATACTGATAATTCTTTATTTCAAAAAAAATCGACGCTCTCCCTTTTAGCCGGACTCGGAAAAAGAAATTCCAGCAACCCATCCGAAACAACAACCGCGAACAAACAATTTTACGTTCATATCGAAATGATGCATAATTTCTATTTGAATCAAAAAAACTGCATCAATCTCAGAAGTCAAAATTATTATTTGCAAAGCGACACTTACATTATAAATGAGCTATTTCGTTTTGGAGGAATCAATTCCATACGGGGATTTGAAGAAAACAGCTTTCAAGCTAACTTTTTAACATCAATTTTAACAGAATATCGGTATATTCTTTCCCCTAGTTTATACATTCATTCCATAATCGATTATGCGATCTACAAAGACAAAAGCAACAGCGCAGCAAACAACCAAAAAACGAGCTTAGCCGGACTGGGACTGGGACTCGGCTTACAAACAAAAAACGGATTACTGAAATTAGCCTTCGCAAACGGAACCATAAAAAACCAAAATTTCAATTTTTATAACACTATCATTCACATATGTTATAATGTTAAATTTTGAATGCGTGCATAAAAAATCATTTCAAATGTTAGGAAAGTTAACAAATTATTAAGATTTTTGTCTCACTAATTCAAAATATTTAAAAATGAAACTAAAGTTCAATGGATTCTTAGTGCTATTAGTAGTACTTGTGGCGCAACTAACTTTTGCGCAAGAAAGAGCTGTTTCAGGAACTGTTTCTGATAATACAGGCTTACCTTTACCAGGTGTGAGTGTATTAGTGAAAGGAACTAAAACTGGAACACAAACTGATTTTGATGGAAAATATTCTATCAGAGCAACATCAAGCCAGGTCTTGATTTTTAGCTACATTGGGATGAAAACTCAAGAAGTGGCAGCTAGTTCATCAACTGTTAACGTAAAATTAGCCAGTGGTGCACTAGAACTTGAAGGCGTTGTTGTAACGGCTTTAGGAATTAAAAGAGAAAAAAAATCTCTAGGGTATGCTACACAGGAAATTAAAGCAGCTGATTTAACAGCTGGAGCAGGAAGCGGAAATTTCTTAAACGAACTATCCGGTAAAGTTGCCGGGGTTAATATCAAAAGAAACAACAACTTTGGAGGATCCACTAGCGCAATATCCAGAGGTGTTAAAGCGCTTGGACAAACCAACGAAATGCTTATTGTTATTGATGGTATGCCAATAAACAATTCCAACACAAACTCGAATCAAGGGAATCAATCAGCTGGTAGAGGTACTACCTATGATTATGGTAATAATGCAATGGATATCAATCCAGATGACATTGAATCTGTAAACGTATTAAAAGGAGCAGCTGCTTCTGCATTATACGGTTATTTAGCTGGTAACGGGGTAATAATGATTACTACTAAAAAAGGAAAAGCTAAAAAAGGACTGGGAATTACTGTTTCTTCAGAGGTAGTAACCGGTGGTATAGACAAATCTACTTTCCCTAAATACCAAAACAAATACGGAGCTGGATATGGTCCTTTTTACGAAGATCCTTCCGGATTGTTTTTATCCAGAGACATTAACGGAGATGGTATTGACGATTTAGTGGTTCCAACATCGGAAGATGCTTCTTATGGAGCTGCTTTCGATCCTAACTTAATGGTTTACAACTGGAATGCATTTACGCCATATTCTGATAATTATGGAAAAGCAACCCCTTGGCAAGCAGCTAAAAATGGCCCAATTACTTTTTTCAACTCTCCACTTTCTATTTCAAATTCAGTATCATTTGAAGATGGAGACGAAAAAACAAGTGTTGTTTTTAATTACAACAATACCAAACAAAATGGTATTATGCCAAACAGTGAATTGAAAAAAAATAGTTTCAGTTTGAAATTAAATCATCAGTTTACAGACAAAATGGCTTTCAGTTCATTTGTCAATTATTCTCAAGAAGGTACTGTTGGTAGAAACTCTACAGGATACAATGACAATATCGCAGGAATGTTCCGTCAATGGTTTCAAACCAATGTAGATATTCAGGAATTGAAACAAGTATATGAAAGATCTGATGGACAAAACGTAACTTGGAACTGGTCTGATCCTACAGATTTAAGACCTATCTATTGGGACAACCCTTACTTTACAAGATACAAAAATTACCAAAACGATAGCAGAAACCGTTTTACCGGTTACGCTAAATTAGACTACAAACTTACTAGCTGGTTAACTGCTACAGGTAAAGTATCCTCTGATTCCTTCTCAGAATTACGTGAAGAAAGAAGAGCTGTTGGTTCTGTACCTGCAGAATTTGGAATCAATAGAAATGACGAGGGTTCTGGATATCAAAGATACAACAGAAACTTTTCTGAACAAAACTATGATTTCATCTTAACATTCAAACACGACTTTTCTGAAGACTTTACTTTCAATGGTATCTTAGGTGGAAGTGCTAAAAGATCTAATGTCACTTCAATATTGGCATCAACAGAAGGCGGACTTATCGTTCCTGGTATCTATAGTTTAACCAATTCAAAAAGCTCCGTTCCATTCCCTTTAGAAGGAGCGAATAAAGAGGGTGTAAATAGTTACTATGCATCCGTTTCATTAGGCTTCAAAGACATGTTATTTATAGATGCTACTTCAAGAAGAGATGCATTTTCTAACCTACCTGAAGGAGACAATGCATTGTTTAGCAATTCAGTTTCCGGAAGTTTTGTTTTTACAAAATTAGTTGACCAGGAATGGTTGTCATTTGGAAAATTAAGAGGAGGCTATTCTGAAAGTCCGTTAGGAACTCCAGGCTTGTCTTTAATCGACACCTATACAAAATTTGATCCTTTTAATGGTCAGCAATTGTATTCTGTAAATAATGACAAAAATAATCCAAATTTACAGCCGATTAAAACGGTTACTCAAGAAATTGGATTAGAGATGCAATTTTTCAATAGAAGATTAGGATTTGACGTATCTGTTTATAAAAATGAGAACTCAGGTGAAGCTGTAGCAGTACCATTCTCATCTACTACGGGTTATACTAGAAAATACGTTAATGCTGCTGATATTGAAAACAAAGGTATCGAGGTACAATTTAACGCTACTCCTATAAAAACACAAGATTTTGCCTGGGACATATTTGTAAACTGGTCTAAAAACAAAAGTGAAGTAGTGGCTTTGGCTCCTGGTATCGAAAATTTACAATTAAATAGTTTTCAAGGAGGAGTATCATTGAATGCCGTTGTTGGACAACCATTAGGGATTATTAAAGGAACCGATTTTACTTATTTAAACGGTGAAAAAGTGGTAGGTGCAAATGGTAGATATGTAATCAATACTTCTACAAATAATGTTATTGGAGATATTAACGCAGACTGGATCGGTGGTGTTAGAAATAAATTCACGTACAAAAACCTATCATTAGGATTCTTAATCGATATGAAAAAAGGTGGAGACATCTGGTCATTAGACCAATCGTACGGTCAAGCTACTGGTTTGTATGCTGAATCTGCACGTCTAAATGAACTAGGAAATCCTATCAGAAATACAATCGCCAATGGTGGTGGTATTATTTTACCGGGTGTAACAGCTGCCGGAGCTCCTAACACAGTAAGAACTCCTGCTCCTAACCAATACGGAAACACGCAAGGATACAGAAGACAGCCAAATAAAGCATTCATTTATGATGCAGGATTTATTAAATTAAGAGAAGTAAATATTACTTATACCTTGCCTTCAACTATTGTATCTAAAATGCACATGAATGAAATGAAATTCAGTATTGTTGGATCAAATCTTTGGATAATTGATAAAAGTCTTCCTTATGCTGATCCAGAAAGTGGATTGGGATCTACTCTTGCATCATCTGGATATTCAACAGGTTCTTTGCCTACAACAAGAAACATTGGATGTAACCTAACATTTAAATTTTAAATTATGAAAAAATTAATATTAATAATTGCATTTATAGCACTGACCGTATCATGTTCTGATGATATTACAGGCTTAAATCAAGACACAAAGAATCCTACCACTACAAAGGCTGAATTTTTATTCACCAATGCCCAAAAAGCAATTGTAGATCAAATGGTAAGCACTTCTGTGAACCTAAATGTCTACAGACTATTTGCACAACACTGGACAGAAACAACGTATCCAGATGAAAGTCAGTATGATATTACGACAAGAACCATTCCTGCTAATACCTACCAGGCATTGTACAGAGACGGTCTAAAAGATTTAGCTAACTCTAGAGCTTTACTAAATGCTGAAGCACCGATTGCAGCTGCAGACATTGCTGTTTTGAACAACAAAAAAGCAATTGTAGACATTATGATGGTATACACTTACAGTGTTTTGGTGGATACTTTTGGTGATGTTCCTTACTCAGAGGCTTTAGACCTTGAAGCGCATCCGTTACCAAAATACGATGATGCAAAAACAATCTATAAAGATTTACTTGCGAGATTAGCGACTGATGTATCCCTTTTATCATCTAGTGCTAATTTTGGAGCTGCGGATTTAATTTATGCCGGAGATGCAATGAAATGGAAAAAATTCGCCAATTCATTACGTTTAAGAATGGGTGTAAATATGATTGATGTTGAAGCGCCTTATGCAACAGCACAAATTACCGCTGCCTTAGCTTCTGGTATCATTAGTAGCAATGCTGACAATACAAATTTAAACTATTTGGATACTTCGGTTGGGAATTCTAATCCGTTGTACGCTGATTTAGTTGTAAGCCAAAGAAATGATTTTGTTCCGGCTAATACTTTAGTTAACAAAATGAATGCATTGACTGACCCTAGAAGAGCAAAATACTTCACTTTAAAAGGAGGAGTTTATGTAGGTGGTACTTATGGTACTTCAAACAGTTTTGCAAGTTTCTCTCATATTAGCGCTACGCTTAATGATCAAAAATTCCCTGGAACCATATTTGATTATGCGGAAGTTCAATTTTTGTTAGCTGAGGCTGCTGCAAAAGGTGTTGCCGTTGGTGGTACTGCTGCTACTCATTATACTGCGGGTATTACTGCTTCTATGCAAAATTGGGGCGTTGACGCTGCTGATATACTAACTTATTTGGCTTTGCCAAGTGTAGCATATGCTACAGCAACGGGTTCTGATAAGCGAAAAATTGGAGAACAAGCTTGGATTGCACTTTACAACAGAGGTTTTGAAGCCTGGACTTCGGTAAGAAGATTGGACTTCCCTGCTTTGGTTGCTCCGGCTGTAACCTATAACAACCAAACAACTGTTCCTGTGAGATATACTTATCCTTCAAGAGAACAACAATTAAATGCCACTAACGTTACTGCTGCAGCAACAGCGATCGGTGGTGATAAATTATCTACTAAACTTTTCTGGGATAAATTCTAATTATCTTCAAGATTATATTAAAACCATCCCATTTTTTGGGGTGGTTTTTTTTTATATATTTGCACCATGGAAAAAGAACACCAAATATTCGGGATCAGAGCAATAATTGAAGCCATACAGGCGGGCGCAACGGTAGACAAAGTTTATATTCAAAAGGAAGCAAGCAGCGAACTGATGAAAGACTTAATGAAAGTGATGAAGCGTGGTAACATTAATTTTTCTTATGTTCCTGTTGAAAAACTGAATCGACTTACGCCTAATAACCATCAAGGGGCAGTGGCAACCATCTCTCCTATCTCCTTTTTTGATTTAGAATCACTTATCGAATCTGTAATTGAGAACGGAAAAAAACCGTTGTTTTTAATATTGGATCAAATCTCTGATGCACGTAATTTTGGTGCAATCATCAGAACAGCTGAATGTACTGGTGTAAATGGAATCATTGTTCAAAAGGCAGGTTCCGCACCTGTAAATGGAGATACAGTTAAAACCTCTGCAGGAGCGGTTTTTAATATTCCGATTTGTAAAGTGGAGCACATTAAAGATGCTATTTTTCTGTTACAGGCCAGTGGCATTAAAACAGTAGCTGCTACAGAAAAAACAGAGCAAACCATCTACGATATTTCTTTAAACGAACCTGTAGCCATTATTATGGGATCAGAAGACCGCGGGGTAAATCCTTCGGTTTTAAAAATTGTCGATGAAAAAGCAAAACTACCGATGTTTGGAACTATCGGATCTTTAAATGTTTCGGTAGCCTGTGGTGCTTTTTTATACGAAGCGGTACGACAAAGAAGCTAAAAACAAGTTTGATTTCGCGTTACACGATATCCTTGAAAAAAATGAATTAAGACTCTGGTTTTAGTTCATTTTTTTCATTTACGACAATTGTATATTCCACAGGGAAATCAGTAGCATAGTAGGTCGATAATTCCATTGGCTCTTCCGGCGGCGGCAAATTAACGAAATTGCCATTGGCATCGAAACGCTGCATGAATTTATCTTCGTCAGGATCATACGTTGGCTGCTCCCAATCGTATTTTAGTACCTTTTTATATTCCGGCGTTTTATAAATCAAAGAAAGAGCAAAACCAGTTATCAATCCGGCCAAGTGACCTTCCCACGAAATTTTTTCATCCACTTTTGGAAAAGCATACCAAACTAAACCGCCATAAATAACCACAACAGCAAGCGACAAAGCAACCAGGCGATAATATTTTGTCTGAATTCCCTTGAAAAAAATAAAACTGACCAAGACATACACCAGGCCACTGGCCCCGATATGATAGTTATCCCTTCCTATCACCCAGGTAATAAGTCCCGAAAGTAAAATTCCAAATCCAATGACTTTGACAGCCTGCTTCGCATAAAAAAATTGCAGCGCTGCCAATAAAATCAGCAATGGAATGGAATTATTATACAAATGCTCAATGTCACTATGAATAAAAGGACTGTATAAAATTCCCTGCAAACCGGAAAATGTTCTTGGATAAATTCCATTTTCAACAAAATCAAAATCAAATCGAATTTCAAGCCAAAAAACAAACCACAGGAATACTACAAAAAAAAGCGGAAGTCCAATAACCGCGTTAGTAAATTTGAAATGATTATCCATTAGTTTTAGCTTTCGTGTTCGTACTCAATTAAACTCAAAAATTTATCCAAAAGCAATTTAATGCTAATTTGTCATACTAAAACTAAAAAGGCATTTTAATTTGTGATGCCTGGTCAAGCTGTGCACCGCTTTTATTTCAATTTTTTTAACGAGATTAAAAGACAGCGTAAGGCGCTTGAAATAGCGCCTAAGAAAAATAAATTTTGACAATCTCAGGCACATACACCTTAAAAAAATAGTAATTTTACAAAATGGAAGCACCACTTGCAGAACGCATTCGACCACTAAAACTAGAAGACTATATCAGTCAATCCCATTTGGTAGGACCAAGCGGATCATTGACCCAACAAATTTCAAAAGGAATTATTCCTTCACTTATTTTTTGGGGACCACCGGGGACCGGAAAAACGACTTTGGCACAAATTATTGCACAGGAATCAAAACGACCTTTTTATAGTCTGAGCGCGATCAATTCGGGTGTAAAGGATATTCGTGATGTTATTGAAAAAGCGAAACAAAGCGGTGGTCTTTTTACAGCAAAAAACCCTATCCTATTTATCGATGAGATTCATCGTTTCAGCAAATCCCAACAAGATTCATTACTGGCAGCTGTAGAAAAAGGCTGGATTACATTAATAGGCGCCACTACTGAAAATCCGAGCTTTGAAGTGATCCCTGCACTACTCTCGCGCTGCCAGGTCTATGTTTTAAATGCCTTTACAAAAGCTGATTTGGAAGCCCTGTTGGAGCGTGCCATGAAAACGGATGCCTTTTTGGCAACAAAAAATATTGTTTTGAAAGAAACAGAGGCGCTCTTGAGACTTTCCGGAGGTGATGGGCGCAAACTATTAAATATTTTCGAACTTGTTGTAAACGCCTCAAATGAGGCCGAGATTATAATCAGCAACGATCGTGTTTTCGAACTGGTGCAACAAAATACCGTATTATATGACAAAAGTGGTGAACAGCATTATGATATTGTTTCGGCTTTTATAAAATCGATTCGCGGAAGTGATCCAAACGGTGCCGTGTATTGGCTGGCACGAATGATTGAAGGAGGCGAAGATGTAAAATTTATAGCCCGACGCATGCTCATTCTCTCCAGTGAAGATATAGGCAATGCAAATCCTACCGCTTTTATTATGGCCAACAACACCTTTCAGGCTGTTACCACTATTGGCTATCCTGAAAGCAGAATTATATTAAGCCAATGCGCCATCTATTTAGCAACCTCTCCGAAAAGCAATGCGTCCTATCTTGCTATTGGCACTGCTCAACAACTGGTGAAACAAACGGGAGATCTACCGGTTCCCATTCATTTGCGCAATGCTCCCACCAAACTAATGAAAGAATTAGGATATGGAGAAGAGTACAAATATTCACACGATTTTGCCAATAATTTCGCGGAACAGGAATTTCTGCCAACGGAACTAAGCAACAAACCCATTTACATTCCAGGAAATAATTCTAGAGAAAACACTACCCGTGAATTCCTGAAAAATCGTTGGAAAAACAAATATGGCTATTAAAAGCAACAGCTAAGGCCTCAAAATAAAAAAGAGATTGCCTCTTTGTTTTTTTTATTTCATTGACGAGAGAATCGACAAACCACGACTTTTTCTTCATTGTTCTCAGACCCCGATCCGGCAAAATCGCACTGACCTGTCCAACACGGCCATTAGCCAATTCTATTCATTAACATCATGCAAGTTCTACAAAATACTATTGTGACTTGTTAATACAAGTGGTACAAAGAGGTTTCTATATAAGCTTCATACTAAAAGGTGATTATTATAAAATCATCAGGAAAGTGGATTCAGTTTTTATTTAATTTTTATTCCAACCCCCAATTCCAAGGCAATGTTATTAACATTACCATCCAAATAGGAGCTATTGGAACCTTTAATTGGCCAAGGATATAACGGTATATACATACGATAGGTAAAAAAATATTTTCCTAATCCTTTCTTTAAGCTATACATCAATCCATAATCCGGACTGAACGAACTGATTGCAACACTTACCTTTTTTAAATCTGGTGTTTCAACTGTTTCCTTAAAACTTGTATACCTGGCACCAGCCATTAGCAGGAATGAATATGAACTTCTTTTACTATAGCAGGTATAACCGATTCCAATTTTTTGATTTATAGAATAATTATAGTTCGTTTTTATTCCGTTAAAATCCCGCTGAAATGGATTGTTGATATTAAGAGAACTATGAGAGGCAAGCGCAAGATTGCTGTATGGATTCCATTGAACCAGATTTGAAATAAGAAAATCTGTTCCAAAATTAGTATGGATGCCAATAGCTGGCTCAATTGTTAATTGATCTGCTGTTATTTTTTTTTCTGTTACTTCAGGCATTTGCCTTTGAGCAAAACTATAGTTGCAAGCCAAAAGCAAACCAAGGAAGAATATTAAGTTTTTCGGTTTCATATAAAGAAGTGGTTGGTTTTTAAATATCATAGGTCAGCATTACCGGTTTTGAAAATAATAGTTCAGACCTTTGTCTATATTGGGATACTTCGAGCCATTATGATCCAGATTTTTTTCACTATTTTTCGTCAATTTAAGATTAGAATAGTTCTCACGAAGCGTTTGATAAAACGCCTCAAAAGGAGCTTGCATTCTACCGCTGTTTTCAGCTTCGCCTATCCCCATGAATACTAATTGCCTTCTATTCCTGTTAGTATCACGATTATCCTTTTCAAGTTGCAAAGCGACCAGATTGTCAAACCATAATGAAGGGCTGAGCATAATGTAGTTACCAAACACTTCGTTCTTCACACTAAACGCATAGACTTCAAATAAGCCTCCGTAAGAATGGCCCACAAGTACACGACTATCTCTTGTTGTATCCACGCTATAATTCTGCTCTATTTTAGGAATTATTTGGCTTTCAATAAAATGTAAAAACGCTGGACCACCGCCAGTTTTTGAACTGACTGCTGTAGGGGTATAATCGATGCTTCGATCCTTTCCATAGCCGATACTGACTACCAGCACATTATCAACGTCATATTTATCAGAAATTTCACCGCACTTTCTGGTTACAAAATCAAAATCCTCCTCTCCATCTAAAACATAGATTGTTGCATATTTTTCGCTTACTGGATTATAATTTACTGGTAAACCAACTTTTATAGTATATGACGCGCCATTATCGCTTGATTGTAAAATGAATTTTTCCGTCAAAACAGGATTGAATTCTTCATTGTCACATGCAGTCGACAAGCACACAAGAATTAGTATACTAGTAATTATCCATAGCTTTCCCGGTAACTTTACATTATTTTTCATGACTGTAATAGCATTTAATATTTAATAACGCAAAAGTAGAAGAGAAAACAGAGGAGGTGTTACATCACTTTGGGAATCCTTTATAGAATTTTGGGTTACATCTTCTGTAGGATGTAACTAAGAACATACTGTTTAAGAGCATCAAAACTCAATATAGAAAAATATTTCAAGGGTGCTTGTGGCTCCTCTGAATCCTTATAGGCCGTACATTATGGAAATAGCCCAGAAAAAACATTTTCCGTTTACTAAATTTTATATCTCTGTAACAACCACTGAGTCAAAAACAGATTTCAACTTTCTGCCCCAACCTTTTTCTATAACGCTTCCGTTATTACGTGCAGATTTGGAATCACCAGCGAACTGAATTACTTTTTTTAATACCTCACTTAGAGACTTGTTTGCATGACCTAATTCATCCAGCAAATAATCTGTATCACCTTTGCTACAATAGCAATATGGGTAACAAAAACAATAGTGAATTACTTGCTGGAGCTGTTGTTAATTTAATTCAATCTGGAATAAACGCTGGTTATTTAGCTAGCCAATTTAAAAACAAAAAGAGAAAGAAAAGGAGAAAAGCATTGTCTAATGCACAATAATTAAATTAAAAATCATTGTTATTTGGTGTTGGAACAAATGGGTGAGCATATAAAACTAGCTCGTAAACGTCGAAAATTGACTACCATAAAAGTATCAGAATGTGCTGATATTGCTCATTCTACTTTATACCTCATTGAAACAGGAAATCCAAGCGTAGCTATGGGAGCCTATTTTAATGTATTGCGTCTCTTAGGTTTACAAAACGACGTTTTAAAACTGGCAGCTGATGATGAATTAGGTCATAAACTTCAGGATCTTGCCTTATTAAAATAAAAACACTAAAAGAGCTAAAAAGGCTGGTACCAAAAAAGACATTTATGTTTATGCACGTTGGCAAAGTAGGCCTGAACCTAAACTAATCGGAATACTATCTGCTTTACTAGGAAAAGGTAAAAAAGATTTTAGTTTTGAATATGATAAGGATTAAATAAAAACCTAAGTCTGTTTTTGCAATTAAGCTTCCAAGATCGTATTTTGGCAATAAGAGAATGACATGTGTACATTGGAAGAATTTAAACTGTGAAAATAATATTTCGACGAGTATGCGTAATAATTTATCAGTCTTTCATAAAATCTAAACTATCAATAATTTTACCTTTTTCATAGGTTTTAATACTAAACAATCTTCCTTTATCATCATAATAATGCCAATTTCCAAAATAATACCAATGATCACCGTTTTTATCACTTTCGATTTTTGTGTAACCTTTTTTATTCAACTTCCCGTTTGGGTAATAATATCTAGTATTACAAACATCTTTTTTATATTTTTCTTTTCTAATCATTTTTCCATTATAAAAAAAATGCCAAGTCCCTTTTTCTAATCCTTTATGGTATTTTCCTCTAATTTCATAGATATAATCCAAAGTATCAATTGTTATCCATTTACCTTCTCTTTCATTATTTTTAATTTGATTAATTTTAGTTTTACAACTAAAAAAAAACAAACAGATAACAACAATGTTTAAAAATAATGGCCGATGAGTCATAACATTTTTTTTAACTCTTTATAAAAATCAAATTATCTAAAATTATCAAATGTCGAAAGTATAAAGAAGAAATGGAATGTAGGTACAGTAATAAAAATCTTTAACAAAGAAGGGTGTTTATAAGCAAAGTATGTTAAAAATTATAGATTGTTGAATACTTGTTTTGTATCTTCTTTCATCAGGTACAATCATTCATTATTTCTCAGATCCTCCATGTATATTTGAAAAGTCTGCTCGCCGGTATAACTTATGTTGCGCACGAGGCAAAAGAGTGTTTTACTAATAGTGCTTCAGGAAAACAGTACGGCAATAAAACACAGGAAGAATTGGAGTAAAGCACCACCTATGAAAGAAAAATAGAAAATATTTTAGAACAGTCAAATTTTTAGAGAGTCATCATAAACAATAAAAATTCTTCCCAGTCCTATATTGGAAACCATCGACTATAAACATCTAAAATCAAGGCGTAAATTGTACCTTTCATACAATGAAATATTTACGTAATAATAGTTAAAAATAAGATATTCAAATCACAATACTTTAAAACCAAGGTTTTTTTAATTTAAAAATTTACTTATTTAAAGATCTTCATTAACACAAACAATTTTATACTAATCTGCCAGAAATTCATTAGATTTTTCAAGATTACCTGCTGCCAAGAAAGAGGCTATCCGAAAAGTAATTTTCGGACAGCCTCAGTTTTTAGTGTTATAATACTATAAATAGTTGATTTTCTCTAAATGTCATATGAAAGAGCCAGCTAAACACATCGATACATTACACCTTCTTGGATTACTTTTTCTTTAATATCATATTTATTTAGTACTTTTCCATAATTTCCATTATCTTCCTTGCCGGTTCTCGTATTTCAACAGCTCGACTATTTAAATAGGCTTCAATATCCCTCTCACTTAATGCTTTTATTGCTACATAATAAGGTGCTAATACCGTTTCAAGGCCTTTGGCTTCAAGGATGCTTAGAAACCAATTACCATATCCTAATTTAATAACAACCGCACCAAAACGCCACCAATCATCTTGGGTAGAAACCGGAAGAGATTGTTCTACTTTATTAAATGCCTTTTCAAGATCTTCTTTTGCAATACCTTCATTTCTCTTATATAATTCAAATAGAGTTTTATTTAGCCAATAACTATCCGCAGTCATTTCATCAATTTCTAATTTGCTAAAATACTCATGAGCCTCAGCAAGCTTATTCATTTTGTCTCTATATAAGAATACTAAATTGTATTTTGGCATATTTGAATCTAATTGTAATTCGATTGCCTTTTTATATGCTTTTTCTGCTTTTTCATAATCTTGCAAGTGGTCTTGATATAGATTCCCTAAAACATTCCAAACAGCCGAATTATTTGGATTAAGTTCAATTGCTTTTAAATATGCTTTCTTTGCTTTATCATAATTATGCAAATTTAGCATATATAATACTCCTAAATTACCCCAAGCTTCTGAATCATTCGCATCCAATTCAACAACACTCAAATAAAGTTTTTCAGCTTCTTCATATTTTTTTAATTCTGAATGACAGAACAATGCTAAATTAAAAAGTGAATTAGTACAAGTTTTATCAATTTCTATTGCTTTTAAATAAGCCTCCTCAGCTTTATCATTAAGTAAAAATTCATGCCAATAAAGGTTTCCTAAATTATTCCAAGCTGCTCCAATTTTGTCATTTAATTCGATTGTTTTTAAATATGCATTCTTAGACTGTAGATTTTTATTTAAAATTTGATAGATATTTGCTAAATTAAACCAAGCTTCGAAATTCTTTTCATTTTTCCCAATCTCTTCTAATAAGTGCTTTTCAATATTTATATATTCTTGATTCTTTTGGTTATCTACATTTACATCGTTCTCTAAACCAAACTGTTCATAAATACTAGGATTTTCTTTTACTTCATCCCTTAAGTCTTTATGACATTTATCTTTAAGTTGTTTTTTTAAGTTTTTGTCTTTCACTACTTCTGCCATTCCAAAATTTAAAGTAATATGATTAAGACTTCGACTTTCTCTTAATAAACTGTTCATTGCAACAGTATGCAAATCGTCTCTATAAAAAGTTTCCAAAAACTTCGACAGACAATAAAGCTCTTTCTTTTGTCTGCGACTACTTCGACGCATTAAAAACCAAATATTAAAAAAACGTTCACTAATTTGATAGGCACTCCCTTTAGCTTTGTATGCATCTAATTTTTCAATCCAGCCTAATTCTACTAGTCTTTTTAATTGAGGAGAAAGCTGATTGTTTTCAAGTCTTGTTTCGGTCCTTAATTGTGCCAAATTCATTGGATCCCAATGCAAAGCTACTGCATCAACAATAATTTGCATTTGCACAGATAACTCTTCAAATCTTGCTTTGTACAGAGGTGTTATTTCATCTAACAACGCCTCTAGATCATCATTAATTTCTTTTGAAAATCCTTTTATAATAATCTTGAATAGTATTACAGCTGTTCGTGGATTTCCACCAGTAAGTTGATGAATCGTTTTTAGACGGGCTATCTCTTCATGAATATCTTTTAAAATTTCTTCTGCATTAGTAACCTTTGCTAAATTATTCAAAACTTCAAGAAGCTCTTCAAAACTCAACTTATTTAAGTAACTAATTTGAAAGGCATCATAAAAAGGCGCACCATAATTGTAAGTTTCTTCAATTTCTACAGCACTTGCCCCGACAAGAATTGGCGCATCATTTTGCATGAGCCATGCACGTAACGTATGTTGCTCATTTTTATCTAATCTATCAAAAATAAAGCTCATGTTATCAATTAACAATACAGCTCTTTTATTAATTTTTTTAGATATCTGAATCAAAAATTGGAATGCTTGCTTAGCTAGATCTTCTTCATCTTTAATATTCTCAAGCTCTTTAACTTTTGAATCAATTAATCTCACTTCATCTTTCTTTTTTAGTACCTCCAAAACATCTGCCATTGCATCTAAACTGTTTAACCAAAATTCAGATAGTTTATTTAAGTTGTATTGCTCTTCAGGAAAAAGTAATGGAATAAATTTAGAATTGTCTTTCCTCAATTCCACCTCTAACCTTTTCAACAAAGTACTTTTTCCCATCCCTCTTTGACCAATAAACAAATAGTGTTGCGGAATACTGCCTGGCTTTTCCTTATTGATTTTATCAATCAATAATTGAAAATATTTTTGCCGTACAACAAATAAACTTTCTACTGTTTTATCATCCAATCTCTGTGGATTGTATAGGCCTAATTGACTTAATGATATATGTTTTACTTTATCCATTATTTTGAAAATCTTTTATACCAAAAATCTCTTAAAAGAGGAGAGCGAAAACTATATTTTGACTCTTCTTCAATTATATAACCATCATTTTGCAACATATATAAAATCTTACTTAAAATTGGATCTGTTTTTTCTTGATCATTAACCTTAGTATTTAAGAACGATAAAAGCACACTTCTACTTTCTCCCTCTTTATTATTCGAAAGTCTTTTTAGCAATTCTCGTGCATAATTCTCTAGTTGATTATATTCGTTCAATCGTTCTTCCCAAGTATTAAGATGTTTCTCGCTTATTAACAAATTATAAGCTTCATCAACAGTTTTAATTGCAATTTCTTTATCTTCAACCTGCACTAAATGATAGAATTTAAAAAATAAAATCTGTAGAAAGTAAGGAAGTAACCAACCTAATTTATCTAATATATATTCAATTATTTCATCCGAAAGTACAATCTCATCTGATTTCGCTAATTCTTCCAACATTTTTTTTGCTTTATCTCTTTTAAAGGCTCCAATTGGATAAGGATCAACATCATTAAGAGTATGACTCAACTGATGTTGACTTGTAAAATTATCAATACCTACAGAACTACAAAATATCCAACGAATTTTAGTCCCAGAAATCTGTCTAAAACTTCGCAACCAATTTAAAAAGAACTCAGCGTTCCTCTTTCCATTAGTTGGATCGCTTTCCATAAAACTATTTAACAGTACAGTTACTTCGTCGACCATTATTAATGTATCTTCTCCATGATTTAGTAACTTTTTTAAATTATCATAAGAGTCTTCTTTGCCTTTCTGGTATTCAAAACTACCTTTTACACCAAATGCTTCTCCCGAAAGTTTAAATCCAGATAATACCGTTTCAATTAATTCAGAAGATTTGCCTTTTGTCTTTTCCCACCAATCTTGTTTCTGCAATTCTTTTATAAAAACTTTCAAAAATCCCTCCTCAGATTTAATTTCTTCTAAATTGATTTCCATTGAATTCCACCCAGCATCTTTAGCTTGTTGTATTACTTTTTTTGCTAAAGAAGATTTACCAACTCTTCTTGGAGCAGAAAGTACTATTGAATTTCCTTTCTGAATATGTTTCCATATATATTCTAATTCTTTTTCTCTCCCAAAGAAATTATTTCCCTCTACTGGAGAACCCGTTATATTGTCAATCATAATTATACATTTTAGACACGTAAATATATATACAAAATTGCATATATACAAAATTGCATATATTATTTTAACATAAAATTAAAACTAGGTTCTGAATAAGGCGAAATCTCACCATATGTCAATAATGGTATTAATTTGAGAGTTCCGGAAAACCGTACAAATGATGCAAAACTAAAAAATACATTTGGCTCTTAACTTTAAATATGCAATTATGGCATCATTACATGAGATCAGATGTATCAACAAATCTGACAGGACAAACATTCATGAAGGAATCGTGAATATCGGAGGCATTAATCCAGACGGAAACCGTTGGAAAATCAGCCAAACAGAGGCAATTTCTGCTATTGAATCCAACAAATGGAATTTTTACGTAGGGCAAGGAAACAGCAGGATTGACGTGATAATTGCAGTCAGCGAAGCAGGCTACAAGTACCTCAAGACTAAAAACGACACAAGTACAAACAATAATCTTCTGAGCCTGCCTGAATGTCCTGCTTAAACAAAAATTATTGACTATCGCAACCTGTTGTTCCTTTATAAGTGCTTCAACAATTTCAACAAACATTAATGCTTCTTAAACTAATTTAGGTTCGAAATTAAATTAAAGTATATTTTTCGGCCTGTAAAATCAATCCTATTACAAAACTAGCGTCAAATTAAAAACTATTACCCCAGATCTGGTTCATTATTTTATTATAGTGGTAAATTGTCAATATCTTCTCCTAGATCACAAATTTCATCTAAATCGATATCTTCTAACACAACAGCGTCATTTTTGTTAGGTGGACTTTCAGTCTGATAAAGATTTACTTCTGCTCGTGTAATAGCAACATATTTAAGACATTTTTCTTGATATAATTGCCATTCCAACATATTTTCTTTTTTATATGGTAATTCATCATAACCAATTATAAACACGTTTCTTTTTTCTAATCCTTTTGCTCTATGAATTGAAGACAATATCACAGAGTTTTCATCTTTACAATCCATTAAGTTTTCTATGTATTCAAATAAGTCATTCAATGTTTTAGCATTCTGATTATGAAAAAAACATGTTTCAAGGATATTAATACCATCTCCTAAACTTTCTAGTTTTTCATAATTAGCTGGATTATTACCTAGCTTACTTTCAGCACTTTTATATATCAGTTGTAAATGATCCGGCAACACTTCATAATATTTTTGACTATAGAGTTTGTTATTGTCTATTATATCCTTTAAAGATTTCAATATTTCATTTTTACCAATTATTTTACATTTGATATTATGATACAAAAGTTTGAAAACCACTTCAAACAAATTGTAATTATGTCTTGACAAAACAAAATCACCTTTTTGTATATGCTTGGTTATATCATCAAATTTTATCCTTGCGATCTTTGATTCAAAAGAATTAGTAGTGGTAATATCTGGTCTAATCTCTTTAGCTAATTCTACTATATCACTTGAACACCTAAAGCAATTTGTAAGTTTAAACATTTTAGGTTTAAAGAAAATTTTAATGTTATTAAAAGATTCTGGTGAAGCCCCTGCAAAACCATAAATTGATTGAAATGGGTCACCCACTGCAAAAAATCTTCCGTCTTTTTTGAGATATTTTGTTATAGTTTTTAGTTGAGCATTTGATAGGTCCTGACATTCATCAACAAATACAACATCAAATAGATCTGATGAACGTAGCTTAAACTCACAAGGTAAAAAAATCATGTCTGCATAGTCATAGACACCTAATAATTTTGCCTTTATATTTCCATCAGATATAGCCAGTTCTACCAATTTTCTATATAGCTCCAATAGTTGGGAATTATTTGTGTCAATATCTATAGCATATTTTTCTACCAATTTTTGAAAGACACTTTCACCTTTTGCATAGCTTAATGTATATCTTAACAGATCAATTAATCTATAATAATTTGAATAAAATGTTTTATAAAAAACATCCGGCTCTTCTTTTTTTTTCTCTTTGTAGTATATCCCCTTTATTTCGTCAAAATACTTTGTGAATTTCGTGGATTCTTCATAGTTGTTATCTTTATCTTTTTTTAATTTTTCATTTAGAATATTATAATATTTTGACTTATCAAGATTAGGATTTCTATTAAATATCTCAAAATGATACTTCAAAATCCCAAGGCCTAATGCATACGTAGTTTTAACAATTACATTTTCTTTATTGATAGTTTTTTTATTTATTTCCTCTTGAATTTTTTTGTTGAATGCACAAAATAAGATTTTGCTTTTTTTATCAATATAATCAATTCCATTTACAATTGTACTGGTTTTTCCAGACCCAGCCACGGCATCAATCATTCCATTTTCTTTACCATTTTTAAAGAAATCAAAAATTTGTTCTTGTTCAAGAGTTGGTTTAAAAGGCATGATTGTAAATATTTAGAGATGAATCATCTGATTTTAAATATACATAATAGATATTCCGACGAAAGTACCCCACCATTCCGCGCTAAAGGTCGCCATTTATTCCGGAGCAAAGTACGCCAGTCAAACCGTCCTTTATCATCACTAAGTAAAGATGATATTTTTCAAAGTTAATAAATTTTTTGAGTTCTCAAAGATGTAACATGTTAGTGCAATTTTGTGTGCTGAAGCTGACAATCTGTCCATTATGGCGTCAGACTTATGTTAGCATTCGCATAAATCTTTTTTAGATCGAATTATTCACTCGGCAATACGTTTCGAAGAAGGGAGAATCGATGAGAAAAAAAAAAATGAAAAAATAGTAAAAAAATTTATCTGATTTTAAACCAAGAAATCATCAGTAAAATACCAGCAGAACACAAAGCGTGACAGCTATGGGGGATACCATGACCAGTGAAGAATTATATACATACACCAATCATCTACTAACACAAGTCAAGAAAAGGGGACATAATACAGAATACATTACCGAAGATAATATATACGATACTTTTGGTAATATTACCAAAAAAACCATGACAGCAGGATCTGATTCAAGAGTTACCAATTATGAATACGACCCATCGGGACGGTTTTTAACAAAAAGCATTGATATCGAGGGACTGGCAACAACATTTTCTTATAATACCTATAACGGTTTCTTAAATTCGAAGACTAACCCATATGGCTTAACAACCTCATACACTTACGACCCTTGGTTTAAGAAAATTAAGACGACCGATTATTTGGGTAAAAGCAATACGTATGCCTATTCCCGCAGCAATAGCGTATATACGCTTGTTACCACCACTGGCGATGACGGTAGCGGCAAAGAAGAGACATTCGACGATTTGGGTAGGAAAACAAAATCGGGGGTCAAAAACATAAACGGTACATTCTCCTATGTTGATTATTTATACGACATTTACGACAGGAATTACAAAGTAAGTAAGCCTTATTTTGGAGCCAGCCCGAGTCAGTGGAATGAAACCACATACGACATATATGGCAGACCAACTCAAAGCAAATCCTCTACACAAAAAACGGTTAGTATGAGTTATTCTGGGCTTACAACGACCGTAAATGATGGTGCAAAAACCAAAGTTTCTACTAAAAATGCGATTGGTAATGTGGTTTCAATGACTGACACCCCTGGAGGCACCATAAATTACACTTATTTTGCCAATGGTAATTTGAAAACTTCCGATTATGGAAGAGCAGTGACTACGATACTGCAAGATGGCTGGGGCAGAAAAACTAAATTGACGGACCCCTCGGCTGGAATATATTCCTACGAATATAATGGATTTGGCGAAACCACATCAGAAACTTCACCAAACGGCACAACGACTTATACGCTCGATATGGTGGGAAAACTAACGACAAAAACCATATCGGGTACTAATACCAACAGCAGCACTTCTTATGCGTATGATGCCACTACAAAACTACTTACTTCAGCACGTTTACAAACATACTGGAAGGTAGCGCCATTACCACGAACAGTTATGAATATGACGGCTCCAAAAGACTTATCAAAACTACTGAAACCACACCGTATGCTACATTTATAAAGCAACTTACTTTTGACCTTTTGGGTAGGGTAGAAAAAGAGACCAGTACAGCAGTAGTATTGGCAAACGGAAAAACAAGTATCAAAACCATAAAAAACACTTATCAAAATGGCTACCCTTGGCAGATACTCGACGATACCACCGGTCAGGCACTATGGCAAACCAATACGGTAAATGCCAGAGGACAGCTAACGACTGCCGCTATGGGCAATGGCAATATTGCAATTACTAATACCTATGATACCTATGGATTTGCAACTCAAATAAAACATGACAGAGTCGGTACAAGTTCAGGTAATGTGATGATTTTGAACACAGTGTTCGACCCGCAAAAAGGGAATTTGACCAGCCGTACCAACAGCCTGTTCAACTGGAACGAAAGTTTTTTATATGATAATCTGGACAGATTGACAAGTTTTACCAACGAACAAGGACTGCAAGAAACCCAAAGTTATGACGATAGAGGAAGGATAACCCAAAACAGCGCAGGAACCTACAATTATAACATAAGTGCCATGCCGTATCAAAATAGCTCGGTAACGGTTACGCCGGAAGCCAAAACGTATTATACGACAAGACCAACACAAAACATAAGTTACAACACCTTTAAAAGCCCTGTGCAAATAGAGGAATAATTTAAAATCTAGCACTCCTAATTCTATAGTCCACTCTACTCTTTTTTTTAAATCAGCTAAAAAATAGTTCGAAAATTGTCTTGTTAGGGTCAATATTTGATTATAGATAATAGTCAAATAAGATATTAGAATCACAACAATTTAAAAATTTACTTATTTAAAGATTATCATTACCACAAACAATTTTATAATAATCTTCCAGAAATTCGTTAGATTTTTCAAGATTACTCGCTACTAAGACAAAGCTTCAGAGAAATCTGGAGCTTTTTTGTTTATATTTACTTTTTTTAAAGAAGCTAATTTTGGATCAAGACGAAAACCTGTGGGAAAGCTTTTAAATGAACCAATCTTCTATTTTGCGTTTTGTAAAATACACAATATTCTTATTTTGTATTTTATAGAATACATTTTTTTACTATTTTTGTATTATAAAAAATACATTTTTAAAAATGAAGGCCTTATTCCAAAGACATATTAGCTTAGTAAACCAATCTCAATTCAAATTTGAGCGCTACTTATTGAATCAACTTCCTTGGGATCAGCGCTTATTGGGTATAAAAGGAGCCAGAGGTGTGGGAAAAACGACTATTTTTTTGCAATACATCAAAAAAAATTATGGCCTTTCAAGCAAAGCCCTGTATGTATCATTGGATAATATTTATTTTTCAGACAATCGTTTGAGTGATTTGGTTGAAGATTTTGTAAATCAAGGCGGAGTGCATTTATTTGTAGATGAAGTTCATAAATATCCTGATTGGTCTGTTGAATTGAAAAATATCTACGATAATTACCCTAATTTAAAAGTAGCTTTCACAGGTTCTTCCTTGCTTGAAATATTAAATTCTCGTGCTGACCTTAGTCGTCGTGCTTTAGTTTTTGAGATGCAAGGTTTGTCGTTTCGTGAATATTTAAGTTTTAGACATCGAATCGAAATCACTTCACTAACTTTAGAAGAACTACTAAATAATCACACCCAAATTGCACTTCAACTAGATTCTCAGTTCAAGGCTTTACCCTTGTTTGAAGAATATTTACGGGTGGGATATTATCCTTTTTATCAGGAAAACCCTAATTTGTATTATAAGCAATTACAGGAAGTAATCAATATGATATTAGAAATTGAACTGCCTTTGTTGCGCCGTACAGATACAAATTTGATTTTCAAAATTAAGCAGTTACTTTATATAATAAGTCAGTCAGTCCCTTTTAAACCAAATGTTTCGGCCTTGGCTAATAAAATCCAGGTTACTCGAAAAACAATTATAGACAATCTTTTACATCTTGCTGATGCGAGTGTAATCAATACGATTTACAAAGATCAATTTGGCGTGAGTTCATTGCAAAAACCAGAAAAAATTTATCTTGAAAATACCAACTTTATATACGCCTTAAGTCCAGAAGAACCCAACATAGGCAATGTGAGAGAAACTTTTTTCCTGAACCAATTAAGACAAAATCATCGTGTAACTTACCACGATAAAGCTGATTTTACGGTAAACGAAAATTATGTTTTTGAAATTGGAGGAAAAAACAAAGGTAAATCGCAAATAGCCGGTTTAGATAACGCCTATATAGTGCAAGATCAAATTGCTTTTGGAATTGACAACACCATTCCTTTGTGGTTATTTGGTTTGTTATACTAAATTAATGTAGTAATACTATTCCGTAAACTGAACCACAGATCCTTTAAAAAGTTTTAACACATCAATAATTAAATTGTGTGGTACTATTTCTTTTTCAAAGGGCAAAATAAGTGCGGGTTGTTTGTATTCGAAATAAAACAAACCACACAAAGTCATCTAAATTTGGCTAGACATGTGTAATAAATATCACACATTACTTATTTTTAAATATATAATTTTTTCAATATAAATCATCAAAAGGACTTTTAATTTAGTGTATGCTTTGGAACGGACATGCAAACGCAGAGAAAAGTTAAGCTACATATTTTTGTAATTAATGAATTTGCTAAATTCTTTAAATAGTTTCATATTTCAAAGCAGAGTGAATTGTTTTATTCTTCAAAACAAATTATTGTAATATTTTAAAATTATGACGCGCATGCTATAATACTATAATAATCATCTATAAACTGGTTAGATATTTGAATGCTTCCCGCTACTGAGGAACCCATCAACATTTTGATGGGTTTTTTGATTTTTACCACCTTCACCACCCCCTGTCACCACTGCGATTAAGTCAAAAACACCGTTCACTTTTTTGGTTAGATACTCTTTATTTTTTGCCCTAATGGACATTAATCGTTTAAACATGAAAAATATACAGTAATTTTAATAAAAAAAACACTCTTATAAAATACTGTAATCCAGGAAAACTTCACCAAAAGTTAATGTTGGCGAAAGCCGATGGTTCTATTTCAGGAAACTCAGTAAAATTGAAAATCATGATTTACTCATTATCGAGGATTATGTAATGTCCGGGATAAAGTGAACACCCCATTCCGGGTTCTAATAAAAGTTCGTATTTCTACAAACAAGGCTGCATACAAAAAAACAATCCAGAGGCTGTAAAACAAGGCTTTTTTGTTTGCAAACATATTGAAAAGTTATTTTTTAGCAACCAAAAAAGTATTATATTTTTATTCTCAAAGCGTTCAAAGCTGGAGTTCCTGCAAAGAAACCTGCAAAGAGAACCATAGCTAATCCCTTATTTTTCAATATGTTTTTCTTTGCAATCATTTTTTTATTTTATACGTTCTTTGATTGTGTTTTATCTCTCTCGCAATTTCCACAAAATTCTTTTCTATCATCTCAGCAAAAAGCCTTGATATGTTAGGACACATCCGAATCAGGTAGATTAAGCAACTTTCTTGCAGCTTCATTGTCTATTTCATCTGCACCATCAAGGTATCTGATAATAGCTTCAATTTGTCTGGCTTTCTCTTGCTTCTTTAATTTAGAATAGCTAATTTTATCTTCTGTCGATGCTAATTTATTTTTATGTATGATATATTTTACTCCAGAAGTTTTTCCTGTAGTTTCTATAAATTCTATCTCTTGCAATTCTTTTAGTATTCTTCTTAATTGGTATTGGTTAACAAATGGATTAGCTTCCAGTTGTTGAAAAGTTTGTTTCTTTTCTGTATAAATATGTTTTCGACATCTCCTCTCCGTTCCAAAGGAATCTTTTTCTCATTAAGCCAATTGCTTTCGCTCCCCTTTTCTTTGCAAACTATACCATTTAAAAGCTAAAATTTCACGTCTACTCTTTCAGAAATTAATTTGTCATTCAAGTAATATTCAAAAAACCATTGATTACCGATTGCAATTAAAACACCCTGTAGCGTTCCTTTTGTGGCAATGAAAACATCTTTTCTGGAAGTAGCAGTTACTTTCATAATAACTTTTGGTGTACTGTCGATTAATTGAAATCCAGTAGCCGTAGGTTGTGCATAAAGCATTTTTGAACTATCGACCATTGCATTCTGTGCAGTAACCACTTCTTTTATAGGCACAGCCACTGGAGCCGCTTGGGAAACTGGTGACGGACCTTGATTAGAAATTAAGCCTGAATTACCGTTGTATTTATATTGCAAAGCATAGATAGATACAAAAGCCTTGTTCAATGCTTCTGTATAAGCCAATTGATAGTCTTTTTCTTTGCTGATACCGGTATCCGATTTAAAAATGATTTTTCCGTTACAATCCTTAAAAGTAACATGCAATTTAGTAGTTAAAAATGACTTTTCATTGACAACATCAAAATACAACGAACTGCACCTGTCACCATTCTCCTGTGACAATGTTTCATTAGCATAAAAGGCCTGAAAACCCGCTTTATTTAAATTAAACTTAGACAAAGTGGCAAGCCTATATTGATTGTCCGTCTTAGTAAAGTCAAATTTTAAAGGAATAAGTACTGCTTTATAATCGTTGACAGATTGTGAGAAACAGTAACTTGAAATTAATACTACCAGCAATAGGAATCTTGTTTTCATAATTTATAAATATTTTTTTAGTTCTAATAAATGATTTACTTGTTTAATGGTATGCGGTACAGGAATGTTACTTCCATTAAAAAAAATCGCATCCAATCCTGCGTCAAGCGCTCCCTGAACATCTGCTTCAATACAATCCCCAATCATAATACTATATTCTTTTTTGGCTTTGGCCAGTTCAAGCGCATATTCAAAAATAACGGGATTAGGTTTTTTTACGCCTGCCATTTCAGAATTGGTAATCGTTCGAAAATAACTTCCAATATTTGAATTATTTAATTTTTTAAATTGAACTTCTGCAAAACCATTGGTAATGATATGCAGCTTGTATTTTTCATTTAAATAATCCAAGACCTCAAAAGTCCCATCAAAAAGATGATTGTTTTCGGGTAATCGTTGAATGTATTCCTGCGCTATCGTTTCAATCTCTTCATCAGAAATAGCGTAGTTAATGGCGTCAAAAGAATGCTTCAGACGAGTGTAACGCAATTCATCATGCGAAATTTTGTCGTACTGGTATAATTTCCAACACGCCTGATTTATTGGCACATATTTTTCAATGAATTCCCTGATCTCAATTGTTGGATGATTTCTATTGAAAATAGCCTCAAATGTCAATTCAGAATTTTTATCAAAATCCCAAAGTGTATGATCCAGATCAAAAAAAACGTCTTTTATGATATTATGTTTCATTTTTTATTTTAAAATATTCCTTCATCAACAAAGCTAAAATAATTAGCTTCTGTGACAATAAGATGATCTAAAACTTTTATTTCTAAGCTCTCCCCGGCTAACTTTAGCTTCCTCGTAATTTGTTTGTCGGCGTCACTGGGAACTAATGTTCCGGAAGGATGATTGTGACATAAAATTAATCCTGTTGCACCCATTTCAAGCGCTGTTTTAAAAACCAATCTCACATCAACCAAAGTTCCAGTGATTCCGCCTTTGCTCAATTGCGATTTTGAAATAACTTTGTTTGAATTATTCAAATATACAATCCAAAATTCCTCGTGTGGCAATTCACCAATAATTGGCTGCATGATTTCGAAAATGGCCTTACTGGAGGTGATTTTTGGTAACTCCACCACATCCTCTGCCCTTCTTCGTCTTCCCAGTTCTAAAGCAGCAATAATTGAAATGGCTTTCGCCTCTCCTATTCCCTTAAAATTTGTCAATTGTGAAATCGATAATTTCCCTAACGCATTCAAATTAGTATTGACACTCCCTAAAATTCGTTTGCTTAGATCCACTGCCGATTCGTTACGACTTCCTGAGCCGATCAAAATCGCAATCAGTTCCGCGTCACTCAAAACACTTTTGCCTTTCAGCATCAGCTTTTCACGCGGTTTGTCATCATCGGCCCAGTTCGTTATGGGGAAATTATTTTGTTCCACCTTTTAAAGTTTAAAGTTGTTCCAAATTAAGCATTTATCTTCTTAACCATTTCTTCATAAAAAATCGTGTTTCCATACTGACTCCTGTTCTTAAGAAAGGTGTCAAGTACTATTTTGTCATATCGGGTCAAAATCCAATCTATTATCATATCCCTGTATTCGAGATTCAAACTGTCGTTTTCATAAAAATACCATTTGCTTTCAATAGTGGCTAATTTTCCCAACAAACCAAGCTTATCGGTCAGGTACAATTCTTCTATATAGTCATAAACCGTATAATAACCCGTCTGATAAGAAATAAGATCTATCATTTTAATAAAACTTTTTTCGGAAAACAAAACCTTAAAATAAAACACCACTGCTGGTTTGCTATTATCAAAATTCCTTTTGGCCCTACCCAATAAATTAGATCTGAATTTTTTAAATTCCTCTGCGGAAATCGTCTCCTGTATCATCAGATAATCATCAAAATCAAAGTCAATATTTATCGTATTCAGTAGTATAGGCACGAGCTTTTCTATATCTTCTGTAAGAATATAAATTGCTTTTAACCGCATCCAATAGGCTACGCTATACTCGACATAAGAGTTATTAGTCACTTGCTCCTGCGCAAATTTTTCAGCTACAGCAATTTGATCTATTACAATGAGATTATCTATTAAGCTCAGGTTAAAATCATTCTCATATCGAATCGGATTAAAGTACAAAAAAACTTCCTCAAAAAGATTATTCTCTACAAAAACTTCCAATAAAAAATTAGAAATGGCACCGTTTAACCGTAATTTATTATTGTACACCAGCAGAAAAAACTCCTTAAATTTCTCGGCAAAATATTTTTTTCTTTCCGCATTTTCTGTGCTTTTATAAATGGAGACGATATATTCAAAAGCAACAATTTTTAAAGATCGTATGGCATCAAAAAAAACAAAATTAACGTTCATATCAATAACAGCCTTCCAATCTGTAAAATCTCTTATGGATGAAATTTCAACTAGTACTTCATTTAAAATCTGCTCTAGATACCGAGTAATCCTGACGCTATTCGAATAAATTCTATTATCAAAATCTTTCAGTTCATCAAAAATGAGCATCCAGATTTCTACTGATTCTTTCTCAGAAAGATTGTTATTACAATATTGGATTACCGGTTTTAGTGTAATATCAAGCAAGTCAATAATTTTTTTTAACTCACTTATTTCTACATTTTTTTTATTCTTTATTACTGATTTTATAGCATTATTGATCAACAACTTCACTTCTGCTGTAGTGTATTCCGTCTTAGCAAGAGAAAATTCATTGACAAACAACAGTTCTAAATCTTTGTTTTTATGCAAGAGCTGAACTACCCATTTTTTTAAGGCATCAGGGTCTAATCCCGCTATCAATTCTTCAGATTGGGATACTTTTTTCTTCCTTGAAACGCTTTCTTTTTTGATTCGTTTTTTTGACAAATAATTCGCTAACGCCATTCTGTGAATACAAAAACCACCACCGTTACAATCGCATCTTGAATTAATTATTTCTCTTTTATCAGAAACTTCGATGGCAACATCATAACTATCATCGTTTTGATCGACATAAGCTACAAAGAAATTTGCTTTTTCTTCATCGATATCTCTAACGACTAACTTTTCCGCTTTTTTTAATACCGAAACAGAAATGTGTTTTTTTAAATTTTCTAAAGTGATTGCTTCCATTACAATAAGCGCTACATCATTAATTCCTTAACTTCATCAAAATTCAATCCGCCATAGTTCCCTGAACTCATTAATAGCAATGCCGAATTATCAAGATTTAAGTTGAATAAGTACGCCTTAAAATCTTTTGGATTCGTATAAATAATTAAATCTTTTCTGTTGAATGCATTTGCGATTTGTTCGTAAGTCACTTCTTCCAATTGCTTAATCTTTACGGCATCCGGCGAATAGAAAACAACCGCTTTATCAGCATATTCCAAAGCACCTTCGTATTCTTTTAAAAATTCAGCATTCAGGCTGCTGTACGTATGCAACTCTAAACAAGCTACCAAATTCCTGTTTGGATACTGTTCTTTCACTGCCTTTGTAGTTGCTGCCACTTTGCTCGGAGAATGCGCAAAGTCTTTATAAGCCACTTTCGTTTTACTTTCAGCAATTTTTTCCAATCGTTTCGATGCGCCTTTAAAACTAGCGATAGCTTCATAAAAATCGGCCTCATCAACACCCATATTCTGACAAATCCATTTGGCTCCGGCCAAATTATTAAGATTGTGTGCTCCAAAAACTTCTATTGGCATGTCGCCTTCCGGAGTTTCGAGCAGCGTAATACCATCGCTTACCGTATATTTTGGTGTATGATAGGCTAATTTTCGGATCGGATTTGTAGCAGCTTCGGCAACACGTTTTACTTCGGAATCGTCTTCATTGTATACTAAAATCCCACCATTGGTAATTTTACCAATAAAAACTTCAAACTGTTCTACGTAATTTTCATAAGTCGGAAAAACATTGATATGATCCCAGGCTATTCCGGAAATCAAAGCAATATTGGGCTGATACAAATGAAATTTTGGTCTTCGGTCAATTGGCGAAGACAAATACTCATCTCCTTCTAAAACGATAAAATCATTTTCTTCGGTAAGATGAACCATCGTATCAAATCCTTCCAGTTGTGCGCCAACCATATAGTCTACCGCTATATCGTGGTAATGCATTACATGAAGAATCATTGACGTTATGGTTGTTTTTCCATGAGAACCGCCAATTACAACGCGTGTTTTATTTTTAGACTGTTCGTAAAGAAATTCAGGATAGGAATATATTTTCAACCCTAATTCCTGTGCTTTCAACAATTCCGGATTATCCGCCTTGGCATGCATTCCCAGAATTACGGCTTCAATATCCATCGTTATTTTTTCAGGAAACCAACCCAGTTCCTCAGGCAGAATCCCTTTTTTGTCTAATCTTGATTTTGATGGTTCAAAAATGGCATCGTCGCTTCCTGTAACCTGATATCCTTTGTTGTGTAAGGCTAAAGCGAGGTTGTGCATGGCACTTCCTCCGATAGCTATAAAATGAGTACGCATTTAGTTATAGTTTATAGTTGTTGTATTCGAAACAAGTCAGCAATTAATCGCAACTCATTTATCCTTTTTTATTTTTATATTCTTCTAAAATTGATTTGGCTTTTCCCGGGTCGTTCATTTTATTTTTGTACAAATTGGCCAGCATTTGATAACATTTCTTTGAACCGCCTACGGTAATTGCTTTTTTGTAATTTTGCTCTGCTACTTTATATCTTTTAAAATATTCATCAATATGGCCTTTGGACAAATAACCGTCAACAGGTGACAAGCGTAACAATTCATTGGAATATTTTACAGCCTTAGACTCGCTGCCGCCAATGATTCCTGGCAGCTGGATATACACCTCAATTAATGCCCAACGTGCCTCAATATGCTTCGGATTGAAAACAATCGCTTTTTCAAAAGACTCCTTAATTTCATCAATCATTCCAAAAGCCTTGAATTTACTAACCTGAGTTGCTTTCATCCCAAGGGCACCTCCATATTTATAATAATAATTGGCTTCTGAAGGTTTCAGTTGTTTTAGTTTTTTATAATATCCGATCGCTGTATCCCAAGATTTGTTTCGTCCGGCAATATCTCCCAGATATTCGATGGTTTTAAGATTAGATGGATTACTTTTTAGAAAATTTTCAAAAATAGGTTGCGCCTGATCAAATTTTTCTTCTTTGAACAATTTTTCTGCCGTATCATAACTGGATTGTGACCAAATCATCAAAGGAAGCAATAAAAAGAAGCAGGTTATTTTTTTCATCTTTCAAAAATAAGGAAATTTTAAAGTATTCAACAGATTTTTTTAATCTTAAAAAAAATAACCACTCCCGTCATCCTGAGAGAAATAATAACAAATAAGAAACACTATCGTAACACAGAGTAATTAATTTCGTCAAAACAAATTATGAAAAAAAAGAGAAAAATTCCTTTAGTGGTAATAAGCGATGTGCACTTAGGAACTTATGGTTGTCAAGCCAATGAACTGCTAAATTATTTAAAATCCATTCAGCCAAAAATGTTGGTTTTAAATGGGGACATCATTGATATGTGGAGTTTCAGTAAAAGCTACTTCCCTGCTGCTCACATGAATGTACTGAGACAAATCATAAAAATGTCAAATCAAGGAACCCGCGTTATTTACATTACGGGTAATCATGATGAAGCTTTGCGAAAATATTCCGATTTTATTTTAGGGAATTTTGAACTGGCAGATAAATTAATCCTGGATTTAGATGGCAAAAAGACTTGGATTTTCCACGGGGACGTTTTCGATTCCTCTACTCAGGGCTATGCGAAAATACTAGCCAAACTTGGTGGAAAAGGATATGATGTATTAATTCTGATCAATAGCTTTATCAACTGGGTTCTGGTACTTTTGGGAAAAGAGAAAAGAAGCTATTCTAAAATGATCAAAGACAGCGTCAAGAAGGCCGTTTCATTTGTATCCAATTTTGAAACTACCGCAGCAGAAATTGCCATCCAAAAAAAATACAGCTATGTAGTTTGTGGACACATACACAAACCTCAAATGAAGGAAGTCGAAAACGAACACGGGAAAGTTCTATATTTAAACAGCGGTGACTGGGTGGAAAACCTTACTGCATTGGAATACAAAAAAGAAAAATGGAGTCTTTATCATTATAAAACAGAGCACTACAAAGATGCTGACGTCAATGAGGACAAAATAATTAACGACATCGTCACCAAAATCCTCTCTTAAAACAGATTCAGAAAAATACCTAAGCGTTCTTACAATCAAAATATACAGCAATGAAAATATTTTATGCCATTCAGGCAACGGGCAATGGTCACATCAGCAGGGCTATACAATTACACCCCTATCTGCAAAAATTTGGCGAAGTTGATTTTTTTATGAGTGGTAACAATGCCAGTCTGGAGGTCAATTTACCTATAAAATTCAAAAGCGAAGGCTGCAGCTTGCATTACAGTAAATGTGGCGGTTTGAATTATTGGGATATCGCCAAAAACATAAAACCAAAACAAATATATAAAGACGCAAATTCTTTACCGCTGAAAAACTATGATGTAGTCATCAATGATTTTGATTCTATTACTTCCTTAGCTTGCAAATTACAGAACGTGCATTCGATCCAATTTGGACATCAGGCCAGTTTCATGTCCCCTTTAACTCCCAGACCTGAAAAAAAGAGCCTTATGGGAGAAATGATCCTGAAACATTATGCGCCTTCTCCACAATATATCGGATTGCATTTTGACAAATACGATTCCTTTATACTTCCTCCAATTATCAAAGATGAAATCATAAATGCCGTCCCGAAAAACAAAGGTCACATTACCGTTTATTTACCTTCTTTTCAAAAAGACTGTTTAGAAAAAGCATTCAACAAACTTCCTAACTTCACTTTTCATTGGTTTTTGAATGATATACAAACCAAACATACGATCAAAAACATCACTTATTTCCCCGTTAATCAAGAGTACTTCAATAAAAGCCTCATCAATTGCGAAGGAATTATTACTGGTGGAGGATTTGAAACGCCTGCTGAGGCATTGTATTTAGAAAAAAAAATACTGTCTATTCCTATTCGAAAGCATTATGAACAGGAATGCAATGCGGCAGCTCTCAAAAAAATGGGTGTTCCTGTGCTGTATGATGTTGGAGATGATTTTTATTTAATAATCGGAAATTGGCTTGATTCCACTTTAAAATACCCTAAGATACAAGCCAACAACATCCCTGAAACCTTGCAGTTTTTATTTGACACTTATAACAGTAACTAATCAAAACAAAAAAAGATACTCTTTTCAGAACATCTTTTTGTATAAAATTTTTTAAATGTTAATCGTTCAACATTTTCCACAACTTGTCTTTCAAGTCCGTCAGTCCTTGTTGGGCAACAGAGGAGATAAACATATAAGGAATATCTTTGAAAGCAACATCCAATTCCACTTTTAACTCTGCTTTCAGCTCATCATCGAGCATATCGCATTTTGAAATCACCAGCAAACGCTCTTTGTCCAGCATTTCTGGATTGTATTTTGTCAATTCATTTACCAAAATGTCGTATTCGGCTTTAATATCCGGCGTATCCACTGGAACCAAAAACAACAACGTTGAATTACGTTCAATATGACGCAGGAAATAATGCCCCAGTCCTTTTCCTTCAGCAGCTCCTTCAATGATTCCAGGAATATCGGCAATCACAAAAGATTGAAAATCCCTGTACGCCACAATTCCAAGATTTGGTTTTAACGTAGTAAAAGGATAATCCGCGATTTTTGGTTTAGCAGAAGTCAATACAGACAGCAATGTTGACTTTCCTGCATTAGGAAAACCTACCAGACCAACATCGGCCAGCACTTTTAATTCTAAAATCACATCCATTTCAGCACCTGGCAAACCCGGCTGTGAGTATCTGGGAGTTTGATTGGTTGAACTTCTGAAATGCCAGTTTCCTAAACCACCTTTTCCACCGCGAGAAAGTATTTGTTTTTCACCATCTTCAGTAATTTCAAATAATATTTCCCCAGTTTCTTTATCTTTTACAACAGTTCCTAATGGAACCTCGATGTATTTATCATCTCCGTCAGCACCTGTACTTCTGTCGCCACTACCATCTCCACCATTACCGGCTTTGATATGTCGCGCAAATTTAAGGTGAAACAACGTCCAAAGACCTTTATTACCAACCAAAAAAACATGACCACCACGACCACCATCACCACCATCAGGACCTCCTTTTTCAATAAACTTTTCTCTATGCAAATGCGTAGATCCTTTTCCACCTTTTCCGGAAGAAACATATATTTTAACGTAATCTACAAAATTCCCTTCAGTCATTTTTTCTACTATTCAATGTTCAGCTTTAGTTTAGTACTCATTTTGAGCAATTTAATCCTAAGCTATTTAATTTTTTAATGCTTTCACCATCACCTTATCAATCTTCACGCCATCCATATCAATGACTTCCAACTCAAATTTTTGCCAAATTAATTTCTCCCCCTGTTTAGGAATATGGGAGAGTTCCGTCATTATTAAGCCACTCACCGTCGTTACTTCGTAATCATTGATTAATTCATCCAATTCAAAGTAAGTCAAGAAATCATGCAATGAATAATGTCCGTCAACCAGCCAACTGCCATCTTCTCTTTCAATCAACTGAAAATCATCTTTATAAAAATCAGAAGCATCTCCTACCAAGGCTTCCAGAATATCATTCAAAGTAATTACACCTTGAAAAACACCGTATTCATCAGTGACAAATGCATAATGAATACCTGTTTTTTTGAAGTTTTCTAAGGCTATATAAGCAGTGGTTTGCTCCATCATAAAAGGAGCTTCGGTCATTATATCCGCCAAATTGAAGTTTCCATTCTCAAAATGAGCAAAAATATTTTTAAGATTAACGACCCCAACAATATCATCGTAATTTTGACTATAGACGGGATAAATAGAATGCAATTCTTTTAGCATGAATTCCTTAACCTGTTCTTTATCAGAATGCAAAGGTAAAAAAACTACTGACTTTCTATGCGTCATCAATGAGTTTATTTTTCGGTCCCCAATATGAAAAACACGCTCCACTATATCCTGCTCTATTTCCTGTACCTCTCCGCCTTCGGTTCCTTCTTTGATAATGGCCTTGATCTCCTCTTCGGTTACCCTACCGTCAGCAGTGGGTTTTATTTTTAAAATATCCAATAAAAAATCTGTTGAAGTGGTCAGCATCCAAATGAATGGCGCTGTAACAATTGACACCACTTTCATGGGTAATGCCACAGCTTTAGCAATGGATTCCGGATGATTCAATCCTATTCTTTTAGGTAATAACTCCCCTAAAACCAAAGAGAAAAAAGTCAGGATCACTACCACAATTCCAACAGCCACAGGATGTGCATAGGGTCTTAATAACTCGATTCCCTTTACAAATGTTTCTACATCTGATGTTATTTTATCACCACTATAAATACCGGTAAGAATCCCTATCAGTGTTATTCCTATTTGTACTGTCGACAAAAATTTATTTGGAGAATTGGCCAAATCCAATGCGATTTTAGCACTTTTATTTCCTTTTTTTGCTGCGGTCTCCAATCTGTTTTTTCGAGCAGAAATCAGTGCGATTTCAGACATAGAGAAAACCCCATTTAACAGTATTAGAAAAAATATTATTAGTATTTCCAATTTTTTAGTTGATTCGTTTTTTGTTTAAAATCTGATTCCTGAATTTTTACTTTCTGAAATTTGCAACCTGGATTTTTATCCGGATGACAGTGCACTAGCTCAGGGGTTAAAAAAAAATGATTTTTCCTGTCAAAAAAGAGCGACCCAAGGAAGCCCTTTATGACTTAGAAAAATAGTTTTTTTTACGAGGTCTTGTAATATAAATTATCAATGACGTTACTTACTCTTTCGGTAATTTCAGCAATTGAACCTATTCCGTTTACAGTGTGAAATTTCCCTTGCTCCTGATAATAATTCATCAAGGGCGCTGTTTTTTCATTATATTCCTGGTAACGATTTCTGATTTTTTCTTCATCCTGATCGTCAATTCTACCACTTGTTTTCCCTCTTTCCAACAAACGCTGAATTAGAATCTCGTCATCGGCTTCCAGTGCAATTGTGGCAGCAACCTGAGACCCGATTGAAGTAAGAAACGCATCTAAAGCTTCGGCTTGTGAAATTGTTCTCGGATAACCGTCAAACAAAATCCCATTTGTGTCCGGGTGTTTATTTACCTCATCGATTAGCATTTTAGTAGTCAATTCATCTGGCACTAGATCCCCAGCATCCATATATACTCTTGCTTGCTTCCCAAGTTCTGTATCGTTTTTTAAATTAAAACGAAATACATCACCAGTGGAGATATGCGTTAATTTGTATTTTTCTTTTAAAAATTCTGCCTGAGTTCCTTTACCTGCTCCTGGTTTTCCAAATAAAACAATGTTAGTCATGTTGTTGTGTAGTTATTCTTTTAATTTATATACTTCGGGTAAATTCCTTCCTAAACCATCATAATCTAAGCCAAAACCTACAATAAATTTGTTTGGAATTCTGATTCCAACATAATCTATTTTCATGTCCTTTGTATAGGCTTCCGGTTTAAAAAAAAGTGTTGCTATTTTAAAATGCTTTACATTTTGTTTTTTGAATGCTTCTTTCAGCGCTACTAAAGTATTCCCGGTATCTACGATATCTTCTATTATAATAACAGAGCGTCCGGTCAAATCCTGATTCAATCCTATTAATTGTTTCACTTCGTTAGTGGAAGAAGTTCCCTCGTAAGAGGAAGTTTTTATGAAAGATACCTCACATGGTTTTTTATACAGTTTCATAAAATCAGAAACTACCATAAAAGAGCCATTCAGGACACCTATAAATACTGGTATTTCATCACCAAAATCAGCTTCTATTTGAGCAACCATTTTTTCGATTGCAAAGTCAATTTCTTTGGCAGAAATAAACGGAACAAATTGTTTATCGTGAAGTTGTATCATTATTTTCGTGTTTAAAATAATGCGCAAAGATACAGAATTCGGATTTGACAATTGATAAATGGGCATTAATTTGTAATTTTAAGTAAATTTCACAAAAAACCAACTTAAAATGTAGTAAAAGCAATAAATGATGCAACATAAATTCCGAAGAAAATAAAATAGCATTTTCCTATTCGATCATTATGAAGTATCTTTGCTCATAATAAACAATCTCGTAATGAATTACTTTTCTTCTGATTTCAAACTGGGAATTCTCGGTGGCGGACAACTCGGCAAAATGCTGTTGCTTGATACCCGAAAATTCGATATACAGACCTATGTTCTTGATCCAAGCGATGAAGCGCCATGTAAAATAGCTTGTAATAGATTCTTCAAAGGGGATTTAATGAATTTTGAAACGGTTTACAATTTTGGAAAACTGGTTGACGTTTTAACTTTTGAAATCGAGTTGGTTAATCTTGAGGCTTTGACAAAACTTGAGGAAGAGGGATTAAAAGTATATCCATCTCCCAAAACATTGAAACTGATCCAAAATAAAGGAATTCAGAAAGATTTTTACACAAAACACGGTATTCCGACTGCAAACTACAAACAATTTGCTAATCTAAAAAGCATGGTTGTTGCTATACTGGATTCCAAATTAAAGTTGCCTTTTGTTTGGAAATGCACCGAATTTGGTTACGACGGAAATGGCGTTAAAGTTATTAGAGAAATTTCAGATTTGGATAATTTAGCCAATGTAGAATGCATTGCTGAAGAAATGGTTCCTTTCAAAAATGAGCTGGCCGTTATCGTTTGCCGCAATCCATCGGGTGAAATAAAAACCTATCCTGTGGTAGAAATGGAATTCCATCCTGAAGCCAACCAAGTGGAATACGTGATTTGTCCTGCTCGTATCGATGATACTGTTGCTAAAAAAGCGATCGCCATCGCATTAAATGTTTCTGAGAAATTTAATCATGTTGGACTTTTGGCAGTCGAAATGTTTCAAACTGAAGACGACGAAATCTTAGTTAACGAAGTCGCTCCTCGCCCGCACAATTCCGGACATTATTCCATTGAAGCCAGTTATACTTCACAATTCGAGAATCATTTACGCGCCATTCTCAATTTGCCTTTGGGAAATACCGCTAGTAAAGTTGCCGGCATTATGGTAAATTTATCTGGCGCAGAAGGTTTTTCTGGTGATGTAGTTTACGAAAATATTGAAAAAATATTAAGTTGGGACGGCGTTACACCTCACATTTATGGCAAGAAAGAGACACGCCCGTTTAGAAAAATGGGACATGTTACCATTGTAAATAAAAATATTGATGAAGCTAGAAAAATTGCCGAAAAAGTAAAAAATACGATTCGGGTGATCAGTAATCGATAATCTGTTTTTAATTTTTAGTTCCAGTCTCAATTTCACAACCCCAATTCAAAATTCAATACGTGAAAATTTCAAAATTACATATCGATCAATTTATACATTTAGAAAATCTAACGTTTGATTTTACGTATCAAAGCGGTGACCGTAAAGGACAGCCTTTGGATAAAATATGTTTTATTGGACAAAGTGCAACTGGAAAAATGAGTTTGTTGGACTTAATTTATGATTATAACAAGGTCGCTTTAAACCTGGAAGTAATAAATGGAGAGCATCTATCAATTAGAAATAATAAAGCGGGATTAAACGGAGAAATTGAATTTACAATAAATGACACTGTTTATAAACAAAAAAATGACGAGTTTTTTTTTAAAAACCAACATTATAAATACGGAAATATAGGTGGAGGAGTAACTCCCTTAATACCTATTGACACTAAAAAAGATGTTTTTTATTTTAAAGCCAATTTAATCTCTAAAAAAAACATTGAACTTTTTTCAAAAAATCCAATTGACTTAATAGAAAAACATAGCGTTGAACTTCAAAATATAGAAAGCTGTATTGAATATAAGGAGTATGGTATATTATTTAACGATGATGTCGAACCTCAAATCTGGCTTTTTTTATTAAACGAAATTTTAAATTATCGTAAAAGTTTCACAAAAAAAATGTCTGAATTAATCCATAAAGGTTTACTTGCTAATGCCAAAAAGTTAGATTCAGAATTTCAAAAATGGCAAAAAGATAATCCTAATCAATTAGAATCTTTTGCTAAAAAAATCAATCCAATTTTAGAGAAATTATTTTTAGAAGTAGATCTAGTTGATACCGAATATTCAATACCTATAAAAAATAAAAGAACTGATGAAACAATTCCAATTCAAGATACAAGTACTGGAACTAAAGGTTTGTTACTATCATTATTACCTCTTTACAAACTAGACACAAAAGACTCTATTATTTTGATGGACGAACCCGAACGCTCTTTATATCCAGATATGCAAATGGATTTAATGGACTGTTATACAAATCTGGCTCCGGAAGCACAATTTATTGTAGCCACTCACTCTCCCTTTATAGCAGCTGCTTTTGAGCCGGACGAACGTTTTATTCTTTATTTTGACGAAAAAGGTAAAGTTGCTGTTCGTAGAGGAAGTTCTCCAATTGGTGATGATCCAAATGACATTTTGTTTAATGATTTTGGTCTTACTCAACTTATTAATAAAGCAGGTCAAGAAGTTTACAACGATTATCTAGAAAAGAAAAGACAAATGCTTTTTGAAGAAAATACAACAAAAAAGAAGCAACTTCAAAAAGAAATTGAAACTATAGGGGACAAATATAATTTTTAGTTTTATGAAAAAAATATTTAAAAACCCTTTTTTATCAATAGTATCTGACAACTTAACTTACAATTCCAATAGAGATAATTCTAGATTAGGAAGCATGCTCCTAAAAGAACAAAAAAATTTCTGCACCTATACCGAACAATATATTTCATCTGATGACGCTAATGATATTGAACATTTTAATCCAAATTTAAAAGATTCAGAAAATGACAATTACCATAATTGGTCCAAAGTTAAACACCTTCCAAATCAAAGAAAAACTAATAATTGGCTAGAACCAATATTAATGCCATATGCTGATGATTTTGAACAAAGGATTATCTACTCTGATGTCGAATATTTTGCCAAACCAGGAGATAATGAAGCAAACAATCTAATTAATTTGTTGGACCTAAACAATCATAAAAGGGCTGAAGACCGAAAAAACTACATTAAACGCAGAAAAGAGGCAATTAACGACAGGGGACTTCAAAGTGAAGACGATATAAAAAATTATTTTCAAGATAAAATTGATATTGAAATAAAGTACATCTCTTATTTAAGAGCAATTCAGGAAGAATTCAAAATAGACATTTGGGAAATGCTTCCAGAACTGCAATAAACACAAAACAAAAAACAAAAAATAAAACATGAAAGTAGCCGTTATAATGGGAAGCATTTCTGACATGCCCGTAATGCAGGAAGCAATAGACATTCTAAAAGCATTTGACATAGAAACAGAAGTTGATATTGTTTCCGCACACAGAACTCCGGAAAAATTATTCGATTTTAGCAAAAATGCACATCATCGTGGAATTTCGGTTATTATTGCCGGCGCCGGCGGTGCTGCACATTTGCCAGGAATGGTCGCTTCAATGTCTCCACTCCCAGTAATTGGAGTCCCGGTGAAATCCAGTAATTCCATCGATGGTTGGGATAGTATTTTGTCTATTCTTCAAATGCCGGGTGGTGTTCCTGTAGCAACAGTGGCACTAAACGGAGCTAAAAATGCAGGAATTCTTGCCGCTCAAATTATAGGAAGTCACAACAAAAATGTCCTTGACCGAATAATATTGTATAAAACAGGATTGAAAGAAGCCGTAGATATTGCCTCAGAAACACTCCGTAAATAATAGTAAGACAGGCGCTTTTTTCAGAACGGTTTTTTAGTCAAGCCTCTTTCTAATTGAAACGTAACTAAGTGACAGCAATTTAAGTCCTCTTTTTAGAGGACTTTTTTATGTTGAATAACTACAACCTTATATAACTAAGGCTTAAAATTCAAACAATCTATTATTCAATAGTTTACATGTTTAAATTAACAAAAACCTATTCCTTAATTTATTATATTCGCATGATAGGCTAATTTACGTACAACACTGTAGGCTAATTTTGATGCAAAAACAGGGACTTCCAAAATGAGAGCTTTTCTGTTATTGATTTCAAAATCTATGCTTCTTTATTCCATGTTCACTTCAACTTCCAGAACTCCTTCAAATTCTGAAGCAATTATATCTTTCTTACTCAACCAATATTCCGAAGTGGTTGCAGCATAATTTACATTATCCGAGGTGGTTAAATTCCACAAAATAGCTTCCGCTTCCGGAAAAGGTGCATTTTCATTCATCGCATGATCAAACAATCTTTTGATAAGATTACTATCAGACAAACCATTGCTTAATAATTTTAAAACATTTTCTTTCGTTAGTTCCATTTCACTTTCGCCTTCTAATGGTGTAATACTACACTCAATAATTGTGGCTTTTGCATTAGGAAACTTACCGTTATATGCTTTAAAAAGCAATTGGTTCACATGAAACAGCGTCGAATGCAAACCTATTTCAGGATATTCTTCACAGACTTTGTCTAAAAACATATCGTTTGAGATCTGTTGAATCTGACCTTCGTTTAAATCCTCTGACAATTTGTATTCCAATACAATCACAGCAGCATCTTTAGGTTCAAAATCAGAAATTGCCATAAATAACAATTCTCTTAAACTGGCCGCATCAGCATCTGAAGCATCCGGATAATCGAATTTTTCAAGCAGTTTGATATAATCTTCATTTGTCCAATACTCCTCGATTTGATCAACAGTGTTGGCACTTTTTATTACAATTTGATAATTCATACTTAATTTCTTTTTTTGATTCGTTTGTTCAAAAACCAATCTTTTTTTACAATTTAAGGGTTTATTCCTTCGATATGAAATAAATAACATTTAAATAACACAATCCACTCGAGCATTTTAAGGTAAATCAATAGCTGCTGCAACTCCATTTTTTTCATTAAATCCATACCTTTGTTATCTTAAACATCGAATTATTTTTACTAAAAAAATTACAAATGAGTATACTGACCCACCATTTCAATACAAAATATAATACGGCCCCTTTTTCAAAAATAAAGAACGAAGATTTCCTTCCTGCTTTTCAAAAAGGAATCGAATTAGCAAAATCCGAAATCGATGCCATTGTAAGAAATCCGATAAAACCAACTTTCCAAAACACTATTGAAGCATTGGCCTTCAGCGGAGATGTTTTGGATAGAATCTCAAGTATCTTTTTCAACTTGAATTCAGCAGAAACAAATGATGAAATTCAAAAAATTGCTCAGGAAGTTTCTCCTTTATTATCTGAATTTGGAAATGATGTTCGTCTTAATCCTGATTTATTCGCCCGGGTAAAAACCGTTTATGAGCAAAGAGAAAAGCTGAATCTAAATCCGGAACAAACCACGCTTTTAGATAAAAAATACAAAAGTTTTTCCAGAAACGGAGCTAATTTGCCGGAAGACAAAAAGAATCAATTAAGAGAAATCGACAAAGAATTATCGAAATTGAGTTTACAGTTTGGCGAAAATGTTTTAGCCGAAACTCACGCTTTTCAATTGCATATTACGGATGAATCCGATTTAGCTGGTTTACCGGAAGGAACTGTCGAAGCCGCTCGCTCTTTGGCTAAAAGCCAAGAAAAAGAAGGATGGATTTTTACATTGGATTACCCAAGCTATGTCCCTTTTGTTACTTATGCTGACAATCGCGAGTTGCGCAAGAAAATGGCAATCGCTTTTGGCGCCAAAGGGTTTCAAAATAACGAATTTGACAATCAGGAAATTGTGCTTAAAATTGCCAAATTGCGTTTTGACAGAGCACAGGTTTTAGGTTATGCTACGCACGCTCATTTTGTACTTGAAGAAAGAATGGCAGAAAGTCCGGAGAAAGTAAAAACATTTTCGAATGACTTATTAGAAAAAGCCAAACCGGCAGCTTTGAAAGAATTTGCTCAATTGACTGCTTTTGCAAAAGAACTAGATGGTATTGAACAGCTTGAAAAATGGGATAGTGCCTATTATTCGGAGAAACTGAAACAACAACTATTCAATTTGGATGATGAAATATTAAAACCGTATTTCCAATTGGAAAAAGTATTGGACGGTGCTTTTACCGTAGCACAAAAATTATATGGAATCACTTTCGAAGAAATTTTCGAAGTGGACAAATACAATGAAGAAGTAAAAACGTACGAAGTAAAAGATGAAGACAATCAATTGGTTGCTGTATTTTATGCTGATTTCTTTCCAAGAAAAGGCAAACGTAACGGAGCCTGGATGACCTCTTTTAAATCGCAATACATAAAAAAAGGAACTAACGAAAGACCGCATGTTTCCATTGTGTGCAATTTTACGAAACCTACCGAAACGAAACCATCGTTATTAACTTTTAACGAAGTAACGACTTTGTTTCATGAATTTGGTCACGCCTTGCACGGCATGTTAGCCAACACAACGTATCCTAGTTTATCAGGAACAAGTGTGTACTGGGATTTCGTAGAATTACCGAGTCAGATTCTGGAAAACTGGTGTTACGAGCCGGAAGCACTGGCTTTGTTCGCCTATCATTATCAAACCGGCGAAATGATTCCAATAAAATTGGTTCATAAAATTAAAGAAAGTGCCAGTTTTCAGGAAGGAATGGCGACGATGCGTCAATTGAGTTTTGGTTTGTTAGATATGGGATGGCATGCACAGGATCCATCAAACATCAAAGACATCAAAGCTTTCGAAACAGAACAATTTGCAGCCACACAATTGTATCCTGATGTAAAGGAAAATGCAATGAGCACTTCTTTTTCTCATATTTTTCAAGGCGGTTATTCTTCTGGTTACTACAGCTACAAATGGGCGGAAGTTCTTGATGCTGATGCCTTCGAATATTTCCAGGAAAAAGGGATTTTCAATAAAGAAGTAGCAACCAAATTCAAGGACAATGTACTTTCGAAAGGCGGAACAGAACATCCGATGATTTTGTACAAACGCTTTAGAGGACAAGAACCAAAACCGGAAGCGCTATTGAAAAGAGCGGGGTTACTATAAAACTAAAAAACCGAAGTTTTTAAAGCTTCGGTTTTTTTTTAAAATTCCTAAGTTTATTTCTTCACCAATCTATTAGAGAAATCCAAGATTACATTTTTCTATTATTGCATTGGTCGTTAAAACATATTGGGTTTTTCTTTATGTCTCACTCATTTTACTTTCAGTTGCCAATTGCCCAAATCTATTGTAGCAAGTGTTGATGGGTGGTGCCTTTATTCGGTTAAACTTAACTTTAAGTGTCCCCCTAAACCTAGCCTAATTATTCTCATTAATGTTGAAAGTCTTATGCCACTTGCGTTATTTTCAATTTTAGATATATACGATTTTGTTGTTCCACATTTTGATGCCACTTGTTCTTGTGTCATTCCACGTTCTTTTCGCATTTCTTGCAACAAACACCATGTTCAAATATCTCGTACTCTTCTTCGTATTTTTCACGGTTTCGGTTCCTATTTTTCCGTATTGAGCATCTAAATGCTCAGTAAATGATGATATTTTTTTATTTTCAGTTTTCATAATCGTTACTTTTTATATTTATATTCTAAATATTCTGCTTTGAGTTTTTCAGCAATTTTAATTCTGATTTAGGTGTTTTTTGCGTTTTCTTCTGAAATCCGTTAACTAAGACAACAATTTTTCCTTTGTCAAAAAAGCTAAAATCTCTAAAAATATCTGAACCAACTTCAATACGAACTTCAAATATTTCGTCAGAACCAGTCAAATGTTTAAAAAATTTTTAGGGAATTCTCTATTGAGTTGAAATTAACTGTAATGTACCAGTTAAATTTATTCTTAACGTATTCTTTTTGAACGTTAAAAAAATCAAGATAATAATCTTCGTAATAAACGACCTCTCTAATAAATTTCTGATTCATTTGACACAGTTAGTCAATTAGATAACTTTGTGTATTTTAATAAAAAAAACGATTTACTTCAAAAACTCTCTGAAATTTTCCTTATTTACCACCAAAAAACTGGGTTGATATGCTTCTTGAAATGATTTAGGCAACTTCGCTTTTTTAGTGGAAGACCATTTGAATTCAAAAGCACTGACTGCATCAGCATTAGTTTCAATATAATCTATTTCCTGCTGCTGTGTGGTTCTCCAAAAGTAAGGTTTTGACAAACTTTGAGAATAAGACAGCCTTTTAAATCGCTCTGAAATTAAAAAATTTTCCCACAAGAGTGAATTGAAATTTCCAATCAACATATTCCGAACACCATTGTCGTAAAAATAGATTTTCCTGTTTGCCTTTATCTCATTTCTCAAGTTTTTACTAAAACTATTTAATCTAAAAATCACAAAAGCCTTCTCCAACAAATCTATATAATTATTAACCGTATTTTTATCTATACCAACTAATTGTGCTATTTCATTATAGCTTACCTCACTACCAACTTGAAAAGCTAAGGCTTGCAATATTTTTTCTAAAACGTCCGATTTCCTGATACCCGCTAAACTCAAAACATCTTTATATAAGTAGCTGGAAACAAGGTTTTTCAAAATTTCATATTCATTACCAAAGTTATTTATCACATCTGGATACATTCCATAAAGCAACCGCAACTCCAATTGCTGTTGCGCTTTTATATAACCTACATTCGTTTCAAATTCGTTCCAGGAAATGGGATATAAACGGTATTCAAATTTGCGTCCCGTCAATGGTTCTTGTGTGACATGATTAATATCAAAAGCTGAAGAACCGCTGACAATCACTTGCACATCTTTGATTTGATCAACAATATTCTTTAGTTTTAAGCCAATAGTAGGAATCCGTCGTGCCTCATCAATAAAAACGTATTTATAATTTCCAATAATATTTTTTAAGGTTTCAGTATTTGCATTTGCTAAAGAATCAACTACAATGGTATCCTCACCATCAAGAAACAGAAACGAAATGTCCTTTAATAAAGAGTTAATCAATGTAGTTTTACCAACCTGTCGCGGAACCTATTAATACAATAATTTTGCCCTTCCTTAAATTCTTCTCTATTATTGACGTTAAATCTCTAGTAATCATAACTGTAAATTTTAAAGAAACATACTACAATTATATCGTATTCACCAAGTTTATAGTTTTTTTGGTGAATACGTTCACCAAATTCATACTGTTTTTGGTGAATACATTCACCAAATTTGAGCTTTACTAAAACAACAAAACCATCAGCCACCAAACAATGGGTATACTTTCTACCCAAAAAGAAGTATAATATTTCGAGCGTTTTTCATTGGCAAAAAGCAGAAATAACGAAATCATAATCACTAATACCAGGTTTACAATTAACTGGTTTTCATCAAAATTACTTTTTAGAAATTCCAGAAAATAAAACGGAATCAGAAGTAACGATCCCAAAATTTTCGTTCGCTTCACCCCTATTTGTTGCGGTACGGTTTGCAAATGCGGATCATCATTCGCCAAATCAATAATTTCAAAAACAAGCACCAATACAAAAATCAGGATAAAGCGCTGCATGCATTTCAGATAAAAATCAAGCGCAATTGAAACACCTGCATTCAAAATTGGCAGAACTAAAGTCGCTCCTACCCAACACAAAGCCACAATATAGATTTTTACACCAGCCCAGTTTCTGGCATTTTTTCTGTTTGGAAAAAACGGAAGCGTATACAATAAAGTGATACTCAAAAAAGCTACCGCTACGATTTGGGTAATCCGCTGCAGCTGAAAAAAATAAAAACCTACCAAAATAAGTGCGAAAAAACTAAATCCAGCGATGATTTTCAACTCTTTACGCATCTTTAGTTTTTTAGCTCTGGCCAACGCATCATATTTTACGAAATTATATCCTACAATTGTTCCAAAAAAAACAAAATTAGCTATCGGTTCATCACACGAAATATGGAACATATGTTGCGTCATTCTCACCAGGGCATAACACGACAACCCCACATGAATACTGCTGTTGATATAAAAATTGAGTAGGTGTTTAAAAATCTTCATTAGACAAAATTAATCAATTGTGAGCAAATACATCATTTAGTTGAAAAATTGATAAAAAAGTAGCCCTAAAATACCTTTTAGATTATTAATAATACTTAATTTTGCACCACTAAAAAAACAACACCTACATTTTTATATGAAAACAGATGCTTTTGCTTTAAGACACATTGGTCCAAGAGAAAACGACCTACAACATATGTTGAAAACGATTGGAGCGGAAACGCTTGATCAATTGATTTTCGAGACAATTCCAAGTGATATTCGTCTAAAAGCTGATTTGGATTTAGATCCGGCAATGACCGAATATGAATTTGCAAATCACATTCAAAAATTAGGGAATAAAAATAAAGTTTTTCAATCCTATATTGGTTTAGGTTACAATGCAGCTATTATTCCTGCAGTTATTCAAAGAAACGTTTTTGAAAACCCAGGATGGTATACTGCTTACACGCCTTATCAGGCTGAGATTGCTCAAGGTCGTTTAGAAGCAATTTTGAATTTTCAAACTATGGTGATTGAATTGACCGGAATGGAAATAGCTAATGCTTCTTTATTGGACGAAGCAACTGCTGCTGCTGAAGCAATGGCATTGCTTTTCGATGTTCGTTCTCGTGATCAAAAGAAAAATAACGTTTGCAAATTCTTTGTTTCAGAAGAAATATTACCTCAAACTTTATCGGTTTTACAGACACGTTCTACACCAGTTGGTGTCGAATTAATAATTGGAAACCATGAAGATTTTGACTTTTCAACGGAATATTTTGGAGCTATTCTTCAATATCCGGGAAAATTTGGACAAGTTCATGACTATGCCAGTTTCATAGCTAAAGCTGCTGCAAACGAAATAAAAGTAGCTGTTGCTGCTGATATTTTGAGTTTGGCAAAATTGACTCCTCCTGGAGAAATGGGTGCTGCCGTCGTTCTTGGAACAACACAACGTTTCGGAATTCCGTTGGGTTATGGTGGTCCACACGCTGCCTATTTTGCTACAAAAGACGAATACAAAAGAAGCATGCCTGGAAGAATCATCGGTGTAACAGTTGACACTAACGGCAATCGTGCGTTGCGTATGGCGTTGCAAACGCGTGAGCAACATATTAAACGGGACAAAGCCACTTCAAATATCTGTACGGCACAAGTTTTATTGTCCGTTATGGCAGGAATGTATGCCGTTTATCACGGACCAAAAGGCTTGCAATATATCGCTGATAAAGTACATGCTTCGGCAGCTACATTGGCAAACGAATTAGAAAAATTAGGTTTCCAACAAACCAACACTGCTTTCTTTGACACCATAGTTGTTCAGGCTGATGCTAAAAAAGTAAAAGCTATTGCAGAACAAAACGAAATCAACTTTTATTATATTGACGAAAATACCGTTTCCATCTCTTTAAACGAGACAACAAGTATTTTCGATTTGAATAAAATTATTACTGTTTTTGCTTCCGCAAAAGAGACTCAGGCAACAACAATTGAAAGTTTATCGGAAACCAATCATTTTCCAGAAAGCGTAAACAGAACATCAACGTTCTTACAACATGATGTTTTCAACAAATTCCATTCGGAAACCGCTTTGATGCGTTACATCAAAATGTTAGAACGAAAAGATTTGGCTTTGAATCATTCGATGATTTCACTAGGTTCTTGCACAATGAAACTAAACGCTGCTTCAGAAATGCTGCCTTTAAGCATGCCGCAATGGAATAACATTCACCCATTTGCACCACTTGATCAAGCACAAGGATACCAGGAAATGTTGGCCAAATTAGAACAACAATTAAATGTTATCACTGGTTTTGCAGGAACCACTTTACAACCCAACTCAGGTGCTCAAGGGGAATATGCAGGATTAATGGTAATTCGCGCATACCACCAGTCAAGAGGAGATCACCATAGAAACATTGCTTTAATTCCATCATCAGCTCACGGAACAAATCCGGCTTCAGCAGCTATGGCAGGGATGAAAGTTATTGTTACCAAAACTTTAGAAAACGGAAATATCGACGTTGAAGATTTACGTGAAAAAGCAATTTTACATAAAGATAACCTCTCTTGTTTAATGGTAACGTATCCGTCAACTCACGGTGTTTTTGAAAGTGCCATTAAAGAAATTACACAATTAATTCACGATAACGGTGGACAAGTTTATATGGACGGTGCCAACATGAATGCTCAGGTAGGATTAACAAATCCTGCAACTATTGGCGCTGATGTTTGTCACTTAAACTTACACAAAACCTTTGCTATTCCTCACGGTGGTGGCGGACCAGGTGTTGGCCCCATATGTGTTGCTCCGCAATTGGTTCCGTTCTTACCGTCAAACCCGGTAATTCCTACGGGAGGAGAAAATGCAATCACAGCCATTTCTGCAGCACCTTGGGGCTCTGCATTAGTTTGTTTGATTTCTTATGGTTACATTTCAATGTTAGGTGCTGAAGGATTAAAACAATCTACTCAATATGCCATATTAAACGCAAACTATATTAAAGAGAAATTAAACGGTCACTTTGATACGTTGTATTCCGGAGAAATGGGTCGTGCAGCTCACGAAATGATTTTAGAATGCCGTCCTTTCAAGCAAAAGGGAATTGAAGTGACTGATATCGCAAAACGTTTAATGGATTATGGTTTCCACGCTCCTACTGTTTCTTTCCCAGTTTCAGGTACCTTAATGATTGAACCAACTGAAAGTGAAAACTTAGAAGAGTTAGACCGTTTTTGCGACGCAATGATTTCAATACGTAAAGAAATTGAAGCTGCCACTCTTGAAGATAAAAATAATGTTCTGAAAAATTCACCACATACTTTAGCAATGCTTACAACTGATGTTTGGGACTTCCCGTACACTCGTGAACAAGCAGCTTTCCCATTAGATTATATTGCGGAAAATAAATTCTGGCCAACTGTTCGCAGAGCGGATGATGCTTATGGGGACAGAAATTTGGTTTGCTCTTGTGCGCCAATTGAAGCGTATATGGAAAACTAAAAGTAAAATATTTCAAAAAAAACAAAAATGCCTCGATTTATCGGGGCATTTTCATTATACTTGTATTAGCAAAATAAATCTTACAAGCTTGAAAACAAACCTCTTATGCTTTCTGCTGCTATCGTATTTTGGAATATGCCAGGCCCAGAATTATGGATTTAGCTATTCCCCTAACAGTATTGATTCGTTAGAAACCTACCTTACTAAAAGAACCAGTACTAAAATAAACGAGTTTGACGTTGGTCAGCAAAAGAAAGTAAAAGAAATACTTTTAGAGAGAAAAGCCTCTTTTCTAAAAAACGTACAGGATAGTACCTTTATTTTTGACAAAACCATTAATGGGTTTCTTCAAAAAATACTTACTGCAGTGTACCATTCCAATCCCCAGATTGACACAAAAGATTTTTACTTTCTGATTAACAAATCACTGGTTCCTAATGCTGCCTGTTACGGAAACGGAATATTCTCAGTCAATTTAGGGTTATTCGCACTTATTGAAAGTAATGATGAAATGGCTTTTATTATCTGTCATGAATTATCTCATTATCTCCTAAAACATAATGACAAAGCCCTCGAAGAATACATCAAAACATTCCGTTCCAAGGATGTTAAACAGCAACTAAATACTGCTTCCAATCAGAAGTATGGTCGAAGATCAGCCGTGACCATGGTACTGAAGGATTTGAAATTTAATTTCATGAAACGAAGCAGAAGTGCAGAAACCCAAGCGGACTCCCTGGGTTATACTTTGTTTAGCAATACAAAATACAACAAACAGGCTTCGGTAAATATCCTGAAAAAACTGGACAGGACTGATGGTATGCTTTTCAACAGTCCGACCAATTTAAGACAAAATTTTACATTTGAAGAATATCCCTTTAAAGAAGCATGGATTGAAAAAGAAACCAAAATGTTTGATATTACTGAAAGTGCCAATGATTTAGAAGTTGATAAAGATTCCCTGAAAACACATCCGGACATTCCACTGCGGATAGAAAACATAATGCACAATTATAAAATTACCACGACCAATGCAACTACAACTGAAATAGGCCTGGTGCAGAAAAAAACAGCTGAAAACAGCATTAAAATCTTTTTTGACGACTCGAAATTAGACTTTGCCTTGTACCAGTTATTATCCCTTCACGACAAAAATGAATTGGATAACAAAACCTTTACCAGTTATGTCGCTTACTTATTACAAAAAGCATACATTTTAAAAGAAAGACATGTTTTTGGAAAATATGTCGGACCGGTAAACTCTTTTTCCGACGAAAAATACATCAACGAAATAAGGTTGTTTTTAAACAATCTTGAACTAAAAGACCTCAGGAAAATTGGTTACTATTTTTGTCAAAAAAACGAATTGATATCCAAAGGCGATGCTGAATTTCAGAATGCACATACTTTTTTCAAGAGTTTAAATAATTATTAATACAAATCAAACACCCACCAATTATGAAAAGAATCACTACTTTACTTTTAATCTCCTTTGTGGCCAATCTGACCATGGCACAAGAAAAAAAAATCAATGAAGTCAACACTTTTAAAGTAAAGAATTCAGGGGCAATCCTGGACAAAGAGAAAAATGTTGATGGTTATTTCTTTTTCTATGAAATAGACAAACTAAAAAAAGGAGACCGTGAGTTTGCAATTCAGGTTTTAGACAAAAATCTGGTTGAAGTTGCCAAGAAGACTTACATTGACAATAAAAATACTTTTTTAATGAAAAGTAGCTTTAACAATCAGGGGATTATGTTTGCTATGGCTAATTTTAAAGAAAAAAAAATCAGCCTGTTAAGCTACGACAAGAAAGTCAATCAATTGCCAACTATTGATATCCCTTTAGAGAGTAAAGAAATCCGCTATATTCAATATATGCAACAGACCGGTGATTTTAATATTATATTTCCTGTTGAAAATAAAGGATTCATTTTCAACAAGTTTGAAGATAATAAAAAAATAGGATATTCTTTGAAATATTATCCGACAGATGGTGGCAAATCATGGGAATATAATTCTCCTGAGGACTCGAAAGAAATATTGGCCATCAATCCTATTGAAGTTAATGACAAAGTAATTGTTGCTTTAGAAACATCTAAAACAAGTCTTTTATCCAGAAAACTTACTCTAAAAACAAAAATTATTGATGTAAATACCGGAGTGCTTTTATATGAAAAAGAATACAGCAAAGACAGTAAACCCAGATTAATCAATAATGCATTCCTCGACAAAGACAGCAATGTTGTTTTAATGGGAGAATATTTTAAAGAAGGCGATAATATTATTAGCGATAAAAGTTTAGGTCTGTTTACGGAAGTTGTTGACTCATCTGGGAAAACGTTAAAGGAAAACTTTACAAGCTGGAAAGAGGATGTTGCAAAAATTGCAAAAGTAAGCGGGAATTACATTGAAGACAAAGGATACATCTATTTTCATAATATTGCAAGAACAAAAAACAATGACTATTATGCTATTGGAGAGTTCTATAAAAGAACTGCAAATGCCGGAGGTATTGCACTGACCACACTATCGATCTTAGCCGGCGGCGGTAGTGGCTCAAGTGTTACACAACTTACAATTACAAATACAGTAGTCTTTAAATTTAATTCCAATTTTGAACTTACAGGAATTCAGGAATTTGAAAAAGGAAAATCAAGAGCTCCAAGTTTATCTGATTTCGGAAGCCCTCAGTTAAATGCACATGCATTAAAAGCATTTGGAGCGTTTGATTATGAGTATACGCAGCTAGACAAAGCAAATGATCGTTTCTACGCCTGTTTCATTGATTACGAAAGACTAAAAGGAGAAAAAAACAAAAATGCTTTTAAAACTATAATTTGCGATAACGGACAACTATCCGAAGATAAAATTTACCTGGAAAGTGACAATAACAACAATGATTTCAGGGTGCTGCCGGCAAAAGTCGGAAATGTTTTATTACTGGAATATGATAAAAAATTGAAAGAAATAAACGTCCATTTAGAAAAAATAAATATAAAATAGTCCCTTGAGAGCCACTTCATTAGTGGCTCTTTTTATGGCTGTACCTAAAATCTAATTAGAATTACTATTACTTTATGCTATAAAAAGAAATCCCGGCCTGCAAACAAACACATACTAGCATTGCAAGCATTTAAACTCGAGGAGAACTTCAATCACAAACTATTACACCTCCCTATTATCAATTGCAATAATTAGCAAATAAATATCACATCTATTTTTGCAATTCGTAATAAAATAATCAATATTTTTGCCAATAAATTATTATTTCATAATTATATGCGTGCATAACAAAAATTATGAGTGTACTAATTTTTTAATCATTAAATTAGCCTGAATTTTTGGAAAAATAACCCGATGAAAATAAAAATAACTGGAATAGGAAGTTATATTCCTGAGAAAAAAATAAGCAATACTGACTTTGGCGAACACGTTTTTTTAAACGAAGATGGAACCGCATTTGGTTATCCAAACGAAGTAGTCATTAATAAATTTAAGGGCATAACCGGAATCGAGCACAGACGTTACGCCGAAAACCAACATACCTCCTCCGATCTGGCTTTTTTTGCTGCTCAAAAAGCAATAGAAAATGCGGGTATTGATCCAGAAACAATTGATTATATTATCTTCGCACACAATTTTGGTGATGTAAAATACGGAACGTCTCAATCGGATATGATTCCTAGTTTGGCCACCCGTGTGAAACATAAACTTCAAATAAAAAACCCAAAATGTGTTGCCTACGATATCCTTTTCGGCTGTCCGGGCTGGATAGAAGGCGTTATGCAGGCAAATGCTTTCATCAAATCAGGTATGGCGCAACGCTGCCTGGTTATCGGTGCTGAAACCCTTTCAAGAGTGGTTGACGCACATGACAGAGACTCCATGATCTATTCTGATGGTGCAGGCGCTTCTATTATTGAAGCTTCTGACGATGAAACAGGAATGCTGGCGTACGAAAGCGCAACCTATGCGAATGACGAAGCTAATTATTTGTTTTTTGGAAAATCATACAATCCTGATTTAGATCCGGATACTCGATACATCAAAATGTATGGCCGCAAAATCTATGAATTTGCATTAAGCCAGGTTCCAGCGGCAATGAAAAGTTGTCTGGACAAAAGCGGATTGGGCATCGACGACGTGAAAAAAATCCTTATCCATCAAGCCAATGAAAAAATGGACGAAGCGATAATCCAACGTTTTTACAAATTACACGACAGACCGGTACCTAAAGACATCATGCCGATGAGTATTCACGAATTGGGAAACAGCAGTGTTGCCACCGTGCCTACACTTTATGATTTGTTAATTCGAGGAGAAATAGAAAACCAATCCATACAAAAAGGTGATATCCTTATCTTCGCCTCCGTGGGAGCAGGGATGAATATCAATGCGTTTGTTTACAGATACTAATATCATTTGGAGCTAATCCAACTATAGATTACAATTCCTCACTACAATACTTGTTTTTCTAAGGTGCAAAAGAACTTTTTTTAGTCGCTTTTTGCACCTTGAAAAACTACTTTTTGAAGTCCCGCGATTTTCATTCCTTTCCGGGTTAAAAAACAATGTCCAAAAACACATTTATTACTATATTTGTGCCTTCGTGCCTTCACGGCAAAATAAAAAAAACATGTACGAAAAAACGTTTCCAAATAAAAGATTCAAACATACTTTAGAATTCCTAAAAAAACACATCTCGACAGACCAAACCATATTAGATTTAGGTGTCGAAAATCCCTTTTCTAAAATCATGAAATCAGAGGGATTTGTTGTTAAAAACACAACAGGTGAAGACTTAGATATCGACCAAACTGTCCTTTCAAATGAAAAACAGGATGTGGTAACCGCTTTCGAAATCTTTGAACATCTGCTCAATCCGTTTACCATTTTAAAAGAAATAAAATCCGATAAGCTTTTTATTTCCATCCCAATGCGTTTGTGGTTTTCGCCAGCATACAGAAGCAAAACAGATATGTGGGACAGACATTACCATGAATTTGAAGATTGGCAATTAGACTGGCTATTGGAAAAGACAGGCTGGAAAATAATCGACAGAGAAAAATGGACTAATCCGGTAAAGCAATTTGGCTTTCGCCCCCTGTTGAGAAAGTTCACCAACAGGTATTATATTGTTTATGCTGAAAAAATAAAATAATGGATTATTATATTGTTATTCCGGCTCATAATGAGGAGGCATTTATTGCTTTAACTTTGGAATCTTTGATTTCTCAAACTATTTTACCAAAAAAAGTGGTCGTTGTAAATGACAATTCTACTGATAGAACGGCCGAAATTGTAACTGATTTCGCCAAAGAAAATCCGTTTATCACTTTGGTAAACAAAACTTCAAGCGCCATACATCTTCCGGGAAGCAAAGTCATTCAGGCTTTTCACAAAGGTTTTGAAACACTGGATGAAGACTACGACGTTGTCGTAAAACTAGATGCCGATTTAATTCTACCGAACAACTATTTTGAGACTATTCTAAGCATTTTCGAAAAAGATGCAACAATTGGAATGGCTGGCGGATTTGCCTACATCGAAAAAAATGACGAATGGATTCTGGAAAACCTAACGGATAAAGACCACATTCGTGGCGCATTCAAAGCGTACAGAAAAGCCTGCTTTCAGCAAATAGGAAATTTAAAACCTGCTATGGGTTGGGACACCGTTGATGAGCTATTATCTAAGTTTTACGGATGGAAAGTAGTTACTGATGATTCATTGATTGTGAAACATTTGAAGCCAACAGGTGCTAATTACAACAAAACAGCCCGTTACAAACAAGGCGAAGCATTCTATACTTTAGGTTACGGATTTTTAATTACGTCGATTGCTTCGGCAAAACTGGCGATGATGAAGAAAAAACCTGGATTGTTTTTGGATTATATCAGAGGCTTTTGGAAAGCCAAAGCTGCTAAAACCCCTTTATTGGTAACAGATCAGCAAGCAAAATTCATTCGAAAGTATCGTTTAAAAAAGATAAAAGAAAAGCTTTTTTAGCCTCACGAATCAAAAAATTATAAACCGTAAAGTACAAACCTGCTAACTAATCCTTAATTTAGCCCATAATCGCAAAACTATGATGCTCATCCGATATATAACGCAGATAGGAAGATACTTCTTAATGCTAAAAGAAATTTTCAATAAACAGACCAAATGGTCTGTGATGAGAAACCTGATTTTCAAGGAAATTGATGATTTAATTATTGGTTCTTTGGGTATTGTAGCTTTTATTTCTTTCTTCGTTGGAGGTGTGGTTGCCATTCAAACAGCATTAAATCTGACTAATCCTTTAATCCCTAAATATCTTATTGGTTTTGCTACCAGACAATCCGTAATATTAGAATTTGCACCGACCTTTATCTCAGTGATTATGGCCGGAAAAATGGGTTCTTTTATTACCTCAAGTATCGGAACCATGAGGGTGACAGAACAAATTGATGCGCTGGAAGTGATGGGAGTCAATTCCTTAAACTACCTTGTTTTTCCAAAAATAATGGCCTTATTACTGTACCCGTTCCTTATTGGAATTGCAATGTTTCTAGGTGTTTTGGGTGGCTGGATGGCAGGGGTATATGGCGGTTTTACGTCAAGTTCAGAATTTATAAATGGTGCCCAGATGGAATTCATTCCTTTCCATATCGTTTATGCTTTCATTAAAACATTAATATTTGCCATGATATTGGCCACTATCCCTTCTTTTCATGGGTATTACATGAAAGGTGGCGCACTTGAAGTGGGTAAAGCCAGTACCGTTTCCTTTGTTTGGACATCAGTTACCATAATATTATTCAATTATATATTAACCCAGTTGTTACTAGGATCATGATAGAAGTAAAAAACGTAGAAAAATCATTTGGCGGTATCAAAATTCTTAAAGGTATTTCAACGGTTTTTGAAACTGGAAAAACAAATTTAATTATTGGACAAAGTGGATCTGGTAAAACAGTGCTACTAAAAAGCCTTTTAGGTATACATACACCAGAATCGGGAACCATTTCATTTGACGATAGAATTTATTCGGAATTAAGTCCTGATGATAAACGAGATTTACGAACTGAAATAGGAATGGTTTTTCAGGGAAGTGCCTTATTTGATTCCATGACTGTAGCTGAAAACGTTGGCTTTCCATTAAAAATGTTCACTAAAGATAATAATGCAAAAATTCAGCAACGCGTAGATTTTGTGTTAAAAAGAGTCAACCTTACCGATGCACATAAAAAGCTACCATCGGAAATTTCAGGAGGAATGCAAAAACGTGTGGCCATAGCCCGCGCTATTGTTAACAATCCGAAATACCTGTTTTGTGATGAACCCAACTCTGGACTAGATCCAAACACAGCCATATTAATCGACAATCTTATCAAAGAAATCACGGAGGAGTACAATATCACAACGGTTATAAACACGCATGATATGAACTCTGTGATGGAAATTGGGGAGAAAATTCTATTCTTAAAAGATGGCTTAAAAGCTTGGGAAGGAACTAAAGAAGAAATTTTCAGAACCGATAATGAAGCTGTTGTAGCCTTTGTCTATTCTTCTAATTTATTCAAAAAAGTAAGAGAAGCCTATTTGAAGGAGTAAAATTACGCCTTACTTAATTTGTTTTCAATAACTCTACCTCTGCATTAGGATTAAATAAATACGTTTTGCCGGAACTCATTTCCAGGCATTCGAAACGCTTTGTTCTAATCGCTATTTTCTTGAAAATTTTTCCGTTTTGGATTCGAAAAACACTGCCATAAGGAATTTCGAACACATAATTTTTATCATTTTGCTGGTCAAATTGTTTTAATGCCAAAGCCAATGTAGCATCGGTATCACTACTGGCTGTTGGATTTTTGAAATGTCTTGCCAACAACGGCAACAAATGATTTGGGAAAATCTCCGGACGAATATAGGGAATCATCAACCTTTGAAATGAATACTTCCACTCGTTTCCATGCGGCTTGATATGCCTTCCGAATTTTTCAAACGCAACCAAATGAGAAATTTCATGAATCAGCGTAATCAGAAACTTGTATTTATTCAGGTTTGAATTGACCGTAATTTCATGCTTCCCATTCAGGCCTTTTCGATAATCACCATGACGCGTTTGTCTTTCATTTACAATCTTAAGGTGCACCTGATTGGCAACAATAAGCTCAAAAACTGGTTTCACAGCGTGTTCTGGAATATATCTTGAAAGCGTTTCACTCATAACTTACTTGTATAACTCTTGGTTACGGATTCGTTGAAGACACTTGCAGCACTTTTCCGTTGAAATATTTATTCCCAGTCAGCGTAAAATTAAAAATATAATCTGCCATTTCACTTGCTGTAATTGGCGCCTGATACCCTGGAAAAGCTTCCGCTAACATTTCTGTCTGAACGGAACCTAAGGCCAAAACATTAAAAGAAATACCACGGTCTTTATATTCCTCAGCTAATAATTCTGATAACGTAATAACAGCCCCTTTACTGGAGCTATAGGCTGCAAGTCCGGCAAACTTTAAACTTCCCTGAATTCCACCCATAGAACTGATGGTTACCACATGGCTTCCCTTTTGTAAATAAGGCAAACAAATACGAGTCAAATTAGCAACCCCAAAGACATTGACTTTGTAAATATTTTCAAAATCTTCCTGAGTCGTTTCCGAAAATGGTTTCAACAATAAACTTCCGGCATTATGAATGACCGCATCAATTTGTTTCCACGACATAGAAAGAAAATCGTCCACTTTCTTCAATTCTGATTCATCGGATAAATCGACAGACAGACAGGTAATATTTTTATTTCCCAATAAGGCTTGAGGAATTTTTCTGGAAAGAGCCAGAACCTGATGTCCAGCGCCAGCAAATTGTAATGCCAGCTCAAACCCTATCCCTCTACTAGTTCCTGTAATAATAATATTTTTCATGTAGCAAAAATAAACAAAAACACTAAAAAAAGCATCATTTTAGCCAGTGGTATTGTTTCGAATATAAAAATAAGGTTTTCTATAATTTTACTTAATTTTGCCGAAGCAAAATACGATTTGAATTCGAGAAAAAAATGATAGAAAACCTACAATTAGAAATAGCAAAACACAATGATATTAATGGAATACTAGCCTTACAGGAATTGTACCATGTATCTAATTTATCAGAAGAAGAAAAAGCTTCAGGCTTTGTAACTACGCTATTTTCAAAGGCTCAGTTAACTGAAATCATAGAACAGGAAGGCCTATTTCTTGCTAAAGACAACACTACAATAATCGCTTATATTTTTTCAGGTGGCTGGGATTTTTTCAAGCAGTGGCCCATATTCAATTATATGACTACATTATTTCCTGATCTTACCTTTTTAGACTTCGATATTACTGCAACCAATAGCTTTCAATACGGTCCTATTTGCATCCATAAGGACTATCGGGGAAAAGGATTGATAACACCTCTTTTTGAATTCATGAGAAAACACGTTGTCAAAAGATATCCGCTGGCTTTGACCTTTATCAACAAAACGAACATCCCATCAGCAAAAGCGCATACCGAAAAACTAAAATGGACAATTATTGCGGATTTCCAATTCAACGATAACAACTATTTTATTTTAGCCTATGACATGGCTCAGCCTGTTTCTTAAAAATCACTAATTCATATGAATTTCATGTGTTGGAGCATTAGCCATCTGCGTAACCGCAGGTAATAATTCCTGAATAAATGAGGTCATGTGATGCAAATCCATCACTTCAAATTCATCTGAAACATGATGATAGAATTCAAAATTTTCAAAATCGAAAGTACTCACAGACTGACAAGGCACATGAAATACATTGTAAAAAGAATAATTATCTGATCTATAAAACAATTGATATTCGGCTTCTTTAGGAAGAAAACCAATCGTATTTTTCCCTGTATATTCATTAATTTTACTTGCCATATTAGATTTATCAAAGCCGGTAATATACGCCAGATATTCTCTTTTCATTGGCACTCCAATCATCTCAATATTGAATTGCGCGTACAAATTAAAGTTTTCTGCCTTCAGCTTTTTTGCCAGATGCTTAGACCCTAATAATCCTTTTTCTTCACCAGCAAAGAACACAAAAAGAATACTTCTCCTATTGTTTTTGACGCTACTGAAATATTTCGCCATTTCAGCAACTGCAGTTGTTCCCGAAGCATCATCATTGGCTCCATTATTTATAAAGTCTCCATTAACTCCTTTTTTGTCGATCCCTATATGGTCATAATGCCCGCTAATAATAACAAATTCGTTTTTAAGAACAGGATCATTTCCTTCAACAAAACCTACCACATTAAAAGAGGGTTCCTTGAAATTAGATAACGTATCGCGATAACTTGAAAAATAAGGTTTGACGTTATTGTCTTTAAAAAATTGCTCCAGATAATCTGCCGCTTTTACCATTCCTTTTGTTCCGGTTTCCCGGCCTTCCAATTCGTCCGAAGTCAAATATTTTAATGTCTTTGCAACATCACTTTCTTTGACTTTATAGGCTGCTTCGATTAGCTTTAATCGGGTATCTTCAGTCGCCTGGGCAATGACAGAAGTAGTTGGTATGCATCCCAATAGGACGAACGCAAGAAGTAAAAGTGTGTTTTTCATAGTTTACGGTTCTTTGGTTAAAAGAAGTATGTCTTCTTCAAATAGATCGAGTCAAATTCTTATTTCTTGTAATACTTTCTGTAGACGGTATACATTTGAATTAAAGCTAAAACTACAAAAAATAATGGAATAATTACTGGCAAAATATATCTTGAAAAACCAGCCGTATTTTGCAAAAACAAATTTAAAATAGTTACTAATGCCAGCATGCCAAAAAAGGTCCCTAACAACGTTCCAAAAATGTAATAATATTTAAGTCTTTTCTCGATGGTAATATAATTCCCATTAATCAAATAGAGATTCCATCCCGTCCAGAATGGCACTTGAAGAAAATTGATACCATTTAAAAACACACCAATAAGAAAAGGCGAATACTTAATAAATCTTTCCAAATCACTATGATTTGCAGCTCTTTGATTCGAATGAGCATAAAAGGAATAGCCCACCAACAGCAAAAATAAAATGGCAAAAAAATCGATGGCTTTCATCAATTTTTTATTGTTTACCAATTGATTTGCAAAAATCAACGTGAAGTAAATCACAAAAACCTCAACCGAAATAACACCAAAAAAATAGAAAACTAAACTATTAATCCCTAATTCAGAATAAATTTCGACCCCAATAATATTTAAATATCCCAATGGGATTGAACCGATAAAACTCACCAAGAAACCAACGAGAATATTTTTTATAACTTTCATTGTATTAGAAATTTATTATTCTTTTGCTTTGCTCTCTATGCAAACGATATTCTTTCATACCTTCTTTATGAGACAAATAGGAACTTCCTGTTTTATGATTTTCGACACTTATTTCATACATATAGGTAATGTGTCGAGCCAGTTCTTTCCAGGCAAATAACAAAGAATGTTTCGGGTCGTAAATATGGGTAGGTTCACTTGCCGCCCCATTCAACTCCACAATAGAGAAGTTTTTCCCTTGTTCTAATTCACCCAAAGTATGATACATCACATCCAGCCTTCCAAAATAAAACCCCGGAATCTGCAAACACATTTCATTAATGGCATTGGTTAATTTCGGGCTTATCCAACGACTTCCATCTATAAATTTCGCGCCACGGGCATGATTGCCATAAGGCACTAAGTTTAGTTTTTCGCCTTTAGCCAGGATCTCGAATAATTTCTTGCCGTATTCTCGTTTCAATACTTTAAGTTGCAATTCGTAACGCGGATTTTTTCTTAATAATTGTTCTGTAGTTGAAGTTCCGTCGCCTGTGATTATTAGAAATTCTTTCGAAACTACCCCTGTTATTCTGCCCTTTTTCTCGTGTGGATAGCGCACATAAAAAATACCAACTTCATTTTCAAAAGGAATTAAATCCTGTACTACAAAATCAAAATTTGCCTTTTCAGCATATACTTTTAAGTCCCCGACAGTCTCTATTTTTTTGACTCCTGAACCACGCAAGCCAATATCAGGTTTTGCAATCAATGGATATTTTATTGCTGAAAAACGGATTACTTCTAAAATTTCTTCTAGTGAAGTTCCTTCTTTTATCAGTTCCGTTTTCGGATAATACCGTTGTGGAATCAAATCGTAAATCGCTTTTTTAGACTCCATCATAAATCCACCATTTTTTATCGTTGGATTAGCAGCGTTAAAGAAAAAAATGGATTTTGCTTTAAGCGAATAAAATGCCCAAAGAAAATAAATTGGAATATAAACAATTTTAAACGGCCAATATTCCCAATGAGTAATCTTATGTAAAAGTAATTTCAATTGAGAAAATTTTAAATAGTGATAAATGAGGTCCGATACTCTTTTTGTACAATCAAATCGCAATGCAAGATAGCAACTTTATTTTTTTTCATCACATATTGGGTAATACTCAAGGTTTTCAATTCGTCATTTCGATTGATAATCAATCCATTTTCTTGGTTTTTCTCTTCGGTATAGCGATGAAAACGAAGCATCTCCATTTCTGAAATTTCCTGATTCGCATCCAAAAAACTATAAAACCACTTCGAACGTTGCTCCCGAATCGCTGTCGGATACAGCGTCGACGAGGACCAAATGTGATTTTTACGACTATCTAAAGAAGTTATTTCTTTCTGATTTCCATTCCATTGCAATTGAAACAGCGCTCCATTTTGGAATAAAACCAGTGTAAAAGGTTCTATATTTTCCAAATCAATTTCATCCCAAAAATCCTTTGGCGATGGCCTGCCGATAATATCCAAAACAACTAAACCTCTACTTTTGCTATAAGGAAGTGCTACTTTGTGTTTTTCATCAGCCCCATTTAATAAAACCAAAACAGTTCCATTTGCATCGACAACAAACCAAGTTCCTCCGGCTTTTGGATCTTTTGGAAAAATGACATTCTTTCCATTTATGGTATACTCTTTTGGTGGTATTGCGGATGGTCTGATTATTTTTTCATCTCGATTTGAGGTAATGATGACTGTGTCATTGACATTGACAAAACTTACTGTGCACATTGGTTTCTGTATTCGATTGTTGAACGTGCTACACCAAAATTTTCATCAACGACAACATTTTCACATTGTAAAACAGCCACTTTTATCAGCGCCTGATGGTGAATGCAATGCTCCAAATTGTAAAGTAATTCTCTATGATAATTGCTTTGAATTCGAATTTCCTCGCCATCAATAATCTGTTGTAAATCAATAATCTTATTCTCCCTTTCTAAATTATCCTGAATAATTCGAATATGCCTGATGGCATATACCGCATCGGTTTGAATCAAAATATTGCGCGCCCTTTTATCATAATTCACAATCCCCAAATCGTATTGATTTTCAAGGCACTGAAACATTTCGATAATATGTCTGCTGTGTTCTCCAATACTGGAATTACTTAATTCAGCACATGAATTTGAGTATTCCGCTTCAGATAGTTGATTCAGTAAATGAATCAATTCATTTAGACTATTATTAATGGCAGGTATCAGCATATTATAGTTTTATTTTCAACAAATTTGGTATTTTATCCTTATTTAAAAAAATTAAAATAAGACAACTAAATAAGGTTAAGTTAGCCAACGCAAATAGCGTTCCACCATCATTTTCTATTTCAATTCCAAGAACGAGCAGATGTGAAAAAATAGCGCCAATCATTATTGCGCAGCCTAATAATGCTCCGGGTAATACCGTTCTGGGTATTAAAATTAGAACTACAGTAATCAATTCTAAAATTCCAGTACCAATTCTTCCATAAGGTTCTACTCCCAAAGTCGTAAAAATATAAATACTTTCCTCTGCACCGGTAAATTTAAAGTATAACGTTTGTGCCAAAATCACTGCCACTGCGAGACGCAAAATCCACGATAAAATTGTTGTTTTCATCACTACTGTTTTATTCGATTATTTTTTTCCAATTAATTGCTGCCTTTGACTTCAGATTAGCTTCATCTTTATTCCAACTTTTTAATGTATTATTAAAAAAAGCATTGTAAAATAAATATAATTTCCCATCAACAATTTTAAAGGTTTCTGGGTTTATCGTCACTTTTTCACCAGAAAACCCCATCGCGTACGCGCACCAGCCCCCAAATTGCGGTTGATATCGCAAAGGATTGCTTAAAAAATATTCTTTATTTACGGCTATTGAAAAATTATAGGTAACACCTTCGTACGTTGCGGTTAGTTCTTTCTTCCCCTTTACTGCTTTTCCTTGCTTAAAATAAGCGACCGGATCGTAACCTTGCAAGGCAACTTTACGTTCTAAATTGAAATGAGTTAATTGTTTATTTTGGGTTTGTGCCACTGTTGTTAGCGAAATAACACTAACGAGCATGTAGAGAATTTGTTTCTTACCCCACCATCTAAAATTGCTTTTTTGGCATTCATGAATCTTCGATTTCATTGTATTTTAATTTAAAAAGAGACTTCGTTTATTTCTTAAACAAAGATATTTAGAATCAAAAAAGCCATTTGTCAGCTACTTTACAGTACGTACGAAATAATTGAAACTACAGTTTTGAAATATCGGAAATAATGATTTCTTTTCGGTTATAAATCAGTGTTCCATTCGTTTCCATTTCATTGAGCAATTGCGTTGCCGTCTGTCTGGAAGTACAAATAACCTGTGCAATGTCATTTTGCGTCAGATAATTTTCAATCACGACGGTATTACCCACTCTTTTACCTTCTTTTTCTGCCCAATCCTTTAGAAACTGAAACAATCTGGTTCTAGCATCTTTAGAAATCAAATTAGAATAATTGTTCTTGATCCGTTTCATTTTTAAACCCACGAATTTGAGATAAGATAATGCCAAACTGGGATTCCGCAACAATAAATCTTCAAAGTCAGCCAGTATAAAACTACAAGTTGCTACATCTTCAGAAAGTACTTTTGCATATTCATTGATTTGATCATCCGTTTCTAAGGTTAATTCCCCGAGTGAACTACACCGAGGCTAAAGCCGTCGGTGCTTCGTAAGTCATCACTCCAACTAATGTTGGCAGTTCTTTACGATTTTTAAGTCTGTGTCCCACAGACAATTATTTTTTAATCCAAAATTTTTAATATTTATAGCTGCATTTAAGTCTCTATCGAGTACTGTCTCACAATTATCGCACGTCCAAAACCTGTCTTTTAAGGCAAGTTCTTTGTGGATGTTGCCACAGCAATTACAAGTTTTTGAGGAGGACTCAAAACGACCTATTTTAACGATATTATTACCGTACCATTCGCCTTTGTATTCTAGAATAGTCACAAACATGCCTCAACCACAATCCGTTATGGCTTGAGCTAGGCAGTGGTTTTTGACCATGTTTGAAACTACTAAATCTTCAATACAAATAGTTTGCTTCTCACTAATTAATTTTGAAGTTGTTTTGTGTAAAAAATCCTTACGTTGGTTCGCTACTTTTTCGTGTAAAATTGCTAAGCGATATTTTCTTGTTTTGCTTTTGCCTTTAGAATATTTCCGCTGTACATATTTTAATTTTGAGAGCTGTTTATTTAAATATTTTGGATTCTCAAATTCTTCCCCATTGGAAGTGACTAAAAATGTTTTAATGCCTAAATCTATTCCTATTGTGGTTTCAGGGCTAATTATAGGTTTACTTTGAGTTGTTTCTTTAGTGTCAACCAGAATAGATGCACAATATTTTCCTGTTGGTGTTTTACTAATGGTAGCCTGTCTAATAGCTCCGTTACATTCTCGATGCAACACAATGGCAATGCCCTGTTTGAATTTTGGTATAATTAATTTCCCTTTTTCCAAGACTACATGCTGGGGGACATTGAAAGATTGTTTTAAAGATTTCTTTTTGAATTTAGGAAAACTGGCTTTGGTTTTAAAAAAATTTGCAAAAGCAACATCTAAATTTAAGATTGACTGCTGCAAGGTTTGTGAATTAACTTCTTTTAACCATT
>NZ_JBLVPW010000018.1:0-96985 GCF_048286715.1 Flavobacterium kochi | reverse complement strand
CATCTAAAAAGCCTTATGGTTACAGTTAAATGTACGAAGAAAGGAGCAGAAAAACCGAGGTTTTCTACTCCTTTTTATTAACAATTAATCCTTAAAAAAGACTTTTTCAGTGCCCTCTTTTTTTTATGCTGGTGTTTTTTGTGACTGCTAAAAAACGGCAGTTACTCTTTGGTAAAAGGCACTTTCTTGCCATCTGGCCATATCATCTCCAGGCCCGTTTTATTTTCATTAAATTGAAACGTAATTCCCACTTGTTTTGATTCGAAAGTATCTTTTGCAATTCGTTCAACAGTAAACTTTGGATAATCCGTTATTGCAGCAAATAAAACATTATTCTTTTCTGAAAATACAATTTTTATCGGGGAATTTTTATTAGAATAGGTTCCTAAATATTCATCTAAGATAATGTCGATATCAATCATACCTACGGATGATGTCCAAATGTTATTGCTTTCATTGCTATCAGGAAGTACATGATCCGGATCGATCGTAATACTTTCAATTTCTTCAGTAGAATTATGCTTGAAATCCCAGTCTATATTTTTTTGCCAGATTTCTACAGGCAATTTTACCCGGGTTACGTTTCCGCTCTTCGTTTTTATATCTAAAACTACCGGCATTGCCATCTTTTCGAAGTTTTCAATTGAAATAATAACGCCTTTTTTCGGATCATTTTTTATATATTTTATCGCGTTAATTCCTTGGTCTAAACGCCAGTTGTATTGAAACCAACCTCTCCAAAACCAACTTAAATCTTCTCCCGCAACATTTTCCATAGTTCTAAAGAAATCATCCGGAGTTGGATGCTTAAATGCCCAACGTTCGACATACGTACGAAAAGCCAGATCAAAACGCTCCGGACCTAAAACCTGCTCACGCAAAATGACCAATCCGGAACTAGGTTTAAAATAACATAAAAGACCAATATTAGCCTCTTTCATATTATCCGGTGAACTCATAATCGTTTCTAACTTTGGATTGGTAAAGGCTTCTGCCCGCTGGTGCAAATCCGTAACTTTCTCTTTGTATTCCCCATTGTTAAAATCAACAGAACTCAATGAATTAATAAAGGTATTGAATCCTTCATCCATCCATGCAAATAAACGTTCGTTTGAACCTACAACCATTGGAAACCAGTTATGACCAAATTCATGATCAGTAACGCCCCATAAATCTTCCCCTTTAGATTCCCATCCGCAAAAGACTATTCCCGGATATTCCATTCCGCCTTCATTTCCAGCCACATTTGTAGCCACCGGATAAGGATATTCGAACCATCTTTTTGAGTAATTTTCAATTGATGATTTAGTATATTCTGTTGCCCGTCCCCAAGCATCATTACCTGCACTTTCTATCGGATATGCTGAAAGTGCCAGTGATTTTTTACCGCTGGGTAAATTAATTTTCGCGCCATCTAAAATGAAGGCTGCAGACGATGCCCAGGAAAGATCTCGTGCATTTTTAATTTTATAATGCCAGGTCTTTTCCGTTTTGGAAGCAGTTTTACTTGCGGCAGCGGTAACTTCCTCAGCAGAACGAATGATTACCGTTGCATTACTTTTTGCAGCTTGCGCCAAACGTTTTTGTTGTTCCGCAGAATATACTGCCGCAGGATTTAACAATTCGCCTGAACAAACTACAATATGATTCGACGGAGCAGTAATATTCACATCTAAATCACCATATTCTAAATAAAACTCAGAAGCTCCTAAATAAGGATTCGTATTCCATCCCCGTACATCATCATACACACACATTCTGGGATACCATTGTGCTATGGTAAATATTTTACCATTCTTAGTCTGCAATACTCCCATTCTATCTGAACCTTCGTTAGGTGCTATAAAAGAAAAATCAATTTTAATTTTTACAATTCCACCCTTAGCATTTAGTCCTTGAGGAATAAAAACCTGCATTCTGGTATCAGAAATTATATATTTGGCAATTGCTTCTGTCGTCTTTCCCTTATTATAGGAAATAACTTTAACCGATTTTATTTTATGACCTCCGTCAAAAATTTGACCCTGAGCTCCATTTCGGCTCCCTGTAATAGGAACAACTGCATTTCCTCTTGAATCTGATTTAAATAAATTTTGATCCAGATTCATCCAAACAAAATTCATTTTGTCCGGACTATTGTTTGTATACGTGATAATTCCAGATCCGGTAATTTCATTTTTTTGATCATCCAGTCGCGCCGTTAATTGGTAATCTGCTCTGTTTTGCCAGTATTCCGATCCGGGCTGACCACTTGCTGAACGGGTACCTGTCCCATTTTTGGTATAAAAAAACGGAGCAAAGGCATCATGGTAATCATACTTTGAATCTTCGTTAATAGTTCCATTTGCAGGAGTTTGTTGAGCCCCAATAGACGAAACTCCCAGTAATAAAGTCAAATGTAATATGACTCTGAAGCGACTGTTTTTCATTTTATTTTTAATTTATATCACAAATAAATGAAAAAAAAGAGAATTCTAAACTAATTTCAAGAAATTTGGCTAAAATTTAAAAAAATTAAATTAATTGTAATACCAATTATTATTAAAATTATAAAATACAGTTACCATCAAAAATCAATTTTTAAATTAACTGGAACCTATTTTGACTCCACTAATTAAAAACGCGAAGCTAACGGCTGAAATTAACCACCCGGGAGCCGAATTAGGCTTTTTAAAGAATACTATAAAAGAATACATCTGGGAAGTAAATCCTGATTTTTGGGGCAAGCACTCTCCTGTTTTTTTTCCTATTGTAGGTACATTAAAGAACAATTCCTATCAATACAATACTAAAGAATATCATTTATCCATCACGGTTTTGCCAGGGATATGGCATTTGAATTAATTGAAAAAAAAGAAAACAGTGCTGCTTTTTCGATACAGTCTTCTACAGAAACGCTACAAGACATCCATTTGCATTTAAATTACAAATCACTTACACTTTGGAAGCAAATACCTTGCACATTAAATATGAAGTTATTAATAAAGGAGCATCACAAATGCCTTCTATTGGTGCACACCCAGCATTTGCTTTGCCCGGAAATTTTGAGAACTATGCGTTTGCATTCGAAAAAGAAGAGCCGCTGAAATACTATCTTCTGGAAAATGATTTGATTTCTAATAAAACTAAAAAATTAGCGGTTCAAAACAAAACTATTCCATTGACCTACCAATTATTCGAAAATGACGCTCTAATTTTTAAAACAATAGCATCAAAATCGTTACAATTAGAAAATGAAAAGCCAGCTTTAAAAGTGCATTTGAAAATTTTCCAAGTTTAGGAATTTGGACAAAAATGAATGCATCATTTCTTTGTATAGAACCTTGGTTTGGTTATTCTGATAGTGACGAAAATTCCAGAAATCTATTTGAAAAAGAAGGAATTCAAATTCTGAATTCCAGAGAAAGTTTTGAAGCAAAATTCAGTATTGAAATTTAACCACGAAAACTATTTCTAAATTTGGATACTGAACTACTATAACCGAAGTTTGCAAATAAATTAAACTATGCGAAATTTACCTCTTTTATTAACCTTTATATTTTTAACATCAGCTTGTTCCAGCTATAAAGTAACCGACGATTCTGTTTTTCCTTCAAAAAAGGAAAAACAGTTATATATTAAATCTTACAACCAAACATTAAAATTATGGGACGTTCCGTTTGAAGAGACAGATGTGATGACAAGTTACGGTATGGCACATGTCATCATCAGTGGACCAAAAACTGGTGAACCTGTGATTTTATTCCATGGTACAGATGCGAGTTCCACCATGTTCTTTCCTAATATAAAAGATTTCAGCAAAAGTTACAGGGTATACGGGATTGACTTTATTTTAGAAGCGGGAAAATCAGTAACAAACTACAATAGATTGAGCAATAAAGAAACTGCTATTTTCTATAATGAGATTTTTGAGCATTTCCACATGAAAAATATTAATTTGATAGGGGTATCAAGAGGCGGCTGGATGGCCACCTATTTAGCCGTACTGCCCGATAATAAAATTAAGAAAATAGTTTTACTGAGCCCTGCACAAACCTTTGGAGGCGTTGAAAATTTATGGCAAGTCCTCTCTGCAATAAAGCTTAAATTATTTCCAAGCGCAAAAAACACAATTAATTTTTTCAATTCATTTTCATTCAGACCGGATAAAATTAACAGCGTCTTTAAAGAACAGCTTTATCTGGCCTATAAATATGGAAACAGCAAACCCCGATTGTTAAATATGCTTCAGTTTTCTGATAAGGATTTAAGATCATTAAAAATTCCTGTTCTCGTTTTGATTGGCGATCATGATATAGTGAATAGTGAAAAAATATTCAAAAAAGCACACAAATTACTTCCGAATGTTGAAACAGCAGTTATTAAAGATGCAGGACATTTCTTATCAATTGATCAGTCCGAAATTGTAAATAAAAAAGTTGTAGAATTTTTAGATAAAAACCAATAAGGTAAACTTTACCCCTTCCCTAATATCGAAACCGAAGGCTATTTGCCAACGCAATTTATACAGAGCATCTATCGTGTCTGCTCTAAAATCAAATAAATTGAAAATAAATTCAAACGCTCTTTTATTTTCTCTATCATAAAATTTTATCTTTCTTAATTTCAGTTTTGATTTTAGTTTTCCTTCTTTAACCTCGACTTCTATAATTTCATCACATTTTAGCTTTTCTAAAAACTTGTGATCATGTGTTGCTGCGGCTGTAAACCAAACTAAATTCCTTTATTCCTTCCTTATTTTTACCACTAAGAGACTTTCTGCAACACAATTTAAAATATCTTTAAACAAGCTAATTGTCGTGTTATCTACAATTTTAACATTTTTACCTAGGACATCTGGTCTTTTATTATCGAATCCTCTATTAAAAAAATCAGCTGTGCGAAAACCAATTTAGTTGAAAAATACTTATTTTTGGCTATCGTCTTTTTAATTTTGCAAAACTAAAATGCGATATTTCTATAGAAGCCATTAATTTGGCGTCTTTTTTATCGGACAACGATTAAAATTATAAAATACATTTACCATCTAAAATCAATTTACAAATTAACTGGAAACTATTTTGACTACACTAATTAAAAACGCGAATCTCACCGCGGAAATCAACCACTTTGGAGCCGAATTATGCTCTTTAAAAAACAATAAAAAAGAATACATCTGGGAAGGAAATCCTGATTTTTGGGGCAAGCACTCCCCTGTCTTATTTCCGATTGTGGGTACCCTAAAAAATAATTCCTATCAATACAATGACAAGGAATATCATTTATCACGTCATGGTTTTGCCAGAGACATGGAATTTGAATTAATTGAAAAAAAAGAAAACAGTGCTACTTTTTCAATTCAATCTTCGGAAGAAACCATACAAGTATATCCATTTCCATTTGAATTGCAAATTATTTACACATTGGAAGAAAACAGTTTGTGCATTGCCTATACTGTTATTAATAAAGGAGCATCACAAATGCCATTTTCTATTGGGGCACACCCGGCATTTGCTTTGCCTGGCAATTTTGAGAATTATGCACTCGCATTCGAAAAAGAAGAGCCCCTGCACTATTATCTTTTGGAAAATGATTTGATTTCTAATACCACAAAAAGATTAGGAGTTCACAACAAAACCATTCCATTGACTTACCAATTATTCGAAAATGATGCCTTAATTTTTAAAACATTAGCATCAAAATCATTAACGATTTTAGAAAACGAAAATCCTATTTTAAAAGTGCATTTTGAAAATTTCCCTAGTTTAGGAATTTGGACAAAAATGAATGCACCGTTTCTTTGTATAGAACCTTGGTTTGGTTATTCCGATACCAACGGAAATTCAGGAAATCTATTTGAAAAAGAAGGGATTCAAATTCTGGACGCAGATAAAACATTCCACTCTGAATATAGCATCGAAATTCTTTAATTGTAAAAAAGTAATAAAATATGTTAACTATAAATTTTAATCCATTTCCAAATCTGGAAACCGAGCGCTTAGTATTAAGACGTATTGATGTGAATGATGTAAATGAAATTTTCACTTTACGTTCCAATCCGGAAACCATGAAATATATTCCCAGACCTTTAGTAAAAACTACTGAGGATGCTTTGGATCACATTGCAATGATTGATGCTAAAATCGAAAATAACGAAGGAATCAATTGGGGAATTACCCTTAAAGACAATCCAAAACTGATTGGCATTATTGGTCACTACCGAATAAAACCTGAAAATTATCGTGCTGAAATTGGTTACATGCTGCTGCCTGAATTTAACGGAAAAGGCATCATGCCTGAAGCTGTTAAAGAGGTTGTTAATTATGGTTTTACAGTAATGCAGCTTCATTCAATTGAAGCTATACTTGATCCTGAAAATTTTGGTTCCGAAAAGGTACTGCAAAAAAGTGGTTTTGTAAAAGAAGCGTATTTAAAAGAAAATGAATTTTACGACGGGCGCTTTTTAGATTCCGTTATTTATTCTATTTTGAATAAATAATGCGCTTTATTTCCTGAATATTTTTCAGTTTTTTTTTTTACAAATCATAAAAATTCATTAAAATTCAAAATAGGAAATTTCTTAAACCAAGTTATTTATATATTTGCAGCCCAAACCTAACCTATAATGAAAAAAACGCTTTTAATCTTTGCTCTTTTATTTTCGATTTATTCACAAAGCCAAACCTACGTAAAGGTTAATGCCTTAACTACTTTGTTATCAATTCCAAATGTAGGTATTGAAACCAGTATTGGAAAAAAATCCACTTTTCAATTTGACATTTTGGCTTCACCATGGAAATCAGTAAATGGTAAACCGAGACAATTTTACACTTTTACACCAGAATACCGGTATCATTTTAAAGAAAAATACAACGGCTTTTATGCGGGAGCCCATATTGGAGCCAGCATATTTAATTTTCAAAAATGGAACTATTTAAACACGGATAAATATGAAAAAGGTGTGGGATATTTCATAGGCTCAACCATAGGATATCAGGTAAAAATTAATGAGAAATTTATGCTGGATTGTTTCTTGGGTGGCGGATGGCATCAGGGTTTTTATAAAGGATATTATATAGGCACTGACGAACGCTACGAAACGGCTAAAAAATATAACAAAAGCGGAGAATGGATCCCATACAGAGGTGGCGTAATGGTTTCTTATAAACTAAATTAAACCTATTTCCGAAATTTAGGCAATGATTTTAAGTACAGGTCTTCCACCTGTTTTCTAGCCCAATCTGTTTTTCGTAAAAAAGTCAAACTGGATTTTATGCTTGGATTTTCCGTAAAGCATTTCACTTTTATCAGTGCTCCCAAAGTATCAAATCCATAATATCCAACAAGTTGTTCAACAATTTTTTGCAGTGTTATTCCGTGTAAAGGGTCTTTTGAGTTCGAATTTTCCATTTTGCAAATTTAAGTATTTATATAAAAACAATTGGTGTTTCGTAGATTTGTTTCTACCTTTGTATTCCTATGCTGAAAACAATAAATATCTACAATAAAAGAGCCAAATTCGACTATGAAATAATCGAAACATTTACTGCTGGAATTGTTTTGGCAGGAACTGAAATTAAATCCATTCGATTAGGAAAGGCTAACATCACGGAAAGTTTTTGTGAATTTAGTAACAATGAACTTTTTGCAATCAATACATACATTGAAGAATATACTTTTGGTAATCAATTCAACCATAAAGCCAGAAGCGAACGCAAATTACTTTTGAATAAAAGAGAATTGAAAGGATTAATTAAAAGCGTTCAGGCCAAAGGACTGACCATCATTCCGTTGAAATTATTCACTAATGAAAAAGGGATGGCTAAACTACAGATTGGCCTCTGCAAAGGGAAGAAAACCTACGACAAGCGTGAATCGCTAAAAGAACAAGATACCAAACGTGATCTTGACAGAATAAAAAAATCATTTTAAATTAAACTTTAGGTCTTTTATACTGTTTTTTCAACAAAATAAATGACTGAACTTGTCAAGACAGTTTAAAACATTCCTTATAAAATGAAATCACTGCTCAAAAATGCAAGAGAACAAAAAGGACTCAAGACCAGAGAAGTGGCTCAACTTTTAGGAATTGATCAGGCATTGATCAGTAAATTTGAAAGCGGTACCAGAAAGCCCACCAGAGATCAAGTTTTAAAACTAACAGCTTTACTTGAAATAGATTTAGAAACCATAATGATAGCCTGGCTGAAAGAAAAAATTATTTATGAAATAGGGTCAGATGAATTTGCGTTAAAAGCATTACTGGCAGCTGAAGAAGAAATAAGATATCAAAACAAAACGGCTAAGAAAAAGGTATCCGCGTCATTGCAAAAAATTTTAGACGAAATAGATTCTTTGAAGACAAAGTTGGATTCTTTTAGCGCGCTTGACAGGTATCGCGTCAACAGGGCATTAGAATTAGAATACACTTTTGAAAGTAACCGTATCGAAGGAAATAGCATGACGCTTCGGGAAACTGATTTGGTTATTAATGAAGGTTTGACTATTTCGGGTAAAAGTATGCGGGAACATCTTGAAGTAATTAACCATCAGGAAGCTATTGCTTCCATTAAAGATTTGATGCAAAAAAACACCTCCCTAAATGAACGAGAGCTGCTTGCCATTCATAATCTTATTTTACGAGGTATTCATCCTGAAGATGCTGGTCGCTATCGAAAAGTACAGGTACCGATACCGGGAAGCAGCTACTTGCCGGTCCAACCTTTTCTGGTTCCCAAAGAAATGGAAGTTTTTTTTATCTGGTTTGACACCAATAAAAACAGTCTTCATCCTATCGTTTTGGCTGCTGAAGTACACGAGCGATTAGTCACCATTCACCCATTTCTCGATGGAAACGGCAGGACTTCACGCTTGGTTATGAATTTAATTTTGTTACAGCATGGCTACATCATCGCTACTATAAAAGGTGATTCTGATACTAAAACACACTATTATCAAGCACTGGAAACGGCTCAAACTAAAAACAATAAAGAAGATTTTTTGTTATTTATAGCTCAAATGGAAAAAGAGAGCTTAGTTCGTTATCTAAGTAGTATTGGTCAATAAAAAACCCGCTAAAAGTAGGTTCTGTTTTAATTTCTATCTTCTAATAACGGAACAAAGCGGAATTCACCGAACTCGTGTTTCTCGAATTGCGTTTCATTTTTTCTAATTAATAAAGTCATAATTTGTACCTCTTCCCCTAACGGAATAACCAACCTTCCTCCTATTTTTAACTGCGCCATCAAAGGCTGAGGAATAAACGGAGCTCCTGCAGTTACAATAATACTATCAAAAGGTGCATAACTTGGTAATCCTTTGTATCCGTCTCCAAAAGAAAGATGTTTGGGACGAATACCCAACTTTGGAAATAAAACAGCTGTTTTCTTAAACAACTCATTTTGTCTTTCTACTGTAAATACTTTGGCCCCCATCGTACACAAAACGGCCGTTTGATAGCCTGAACCTGTTCCTATTTCTAAAATTTTATGTTCTTTTTTAACTTCTAATAATTGCGATTGGAAGGCGACAGTATAAGGTTGCGAAATGGTTTGGCCTGCTCCAATGGGAAACGCTTTATCCTGATACGCATAATCTTCAAAGCTGGAATTTAAAAATAGGTGTCTTGGAATTTTTTTGATCGCATCCAAAACACTTTTATCAATAATGCCTTTTTGTTCTAAAACGCTTACTAATTGATTCCGAAGTCCTTGATGTTTGGCTGTGTCTTTCAAAATTTGATATTTTATTTTGGTAAAAATAGAAAACAATTTCTAATTTCAAATATTGAAAATTGAATTTAAAATACATTAAATAATTGTTCATTATCAATAAAAAATTAATCAATTTATTGCTATTTTTGTACAAATTACATAATTATGCTGAAAATTGGAGTATTAGGTGCCGGGCATCTGGGAAAAATACATTTGCGTTTATTACAACAATCAGAAAAATATGAATTGGTCGGTTTTTACGATGAAAATTTCGAAAATGGAGCCAAAATTGCGACTGAATTTGGTTACAAACAATTTGACACTATAGCCAAATTAATTCACGCCGTTGATGTTATAGACATCGTTACTCCTACGCTTTCTCATTACAAATGTGCTAAAGTTTCCATCAAATCGGGAAAACACGTTTTTATTGAAAAGCCCATTTCGACAACTGTTGAAGAAGCTGAAGAAATAATCGCTTTAGCCAAAGAATACAATGTTAAAGGACAGGTGGGTCATGTGGAACGATTCAATCCCGCATTTATTGCAACCAAAAACATGATCGAGAATCCGATGTTTATTGAATCACACCGTTTGGCGGAATTCAATCCTCGTGGTACGGATGTTCCGGTAGTTCTCGATCTGATGATTCATGATATCGATGCTATTTTGAGTGTTGTAAAATCTAAAGTAAAAAACATTAGTGCCAGTGGTGTTTCGGTAATCAGTGAAACTCCGGATATTGCCAATGCCCGAATCGAATTCGAAAATGGTTGTGTCGCAAATTTAACTGCAAGCAGAATTTCGATGAAGAACATGCGTAAATCCCGTTTCTTCCAGAAAGATGCCTATATCTCAGTTGATTTCCTTGAAAAGAAATGCGAAGTGGTAAAAATGAAAGACGCTCCGGAAATTCCTGGTGATTTTGATATCATTTTACAAAATGCGGAAGGTGTAAAAAAACAAATCTATTTTTCAAATCCGGATGTGGAACAAAACAACGCTATCCTTGACGAATTAGAATCATTTGCTGATGCAATCAACAACAACACCACCCCTGTTGTAACATTAGAACAGGCAACAGAAGCTTTAAGAGTGGCATACCAGATCATTGATTGTTTTAAAAAATAAATAAAATCCAGTTTAAAGTTCAAGTTATAAAGTTTCTTCCGGGCAACTTTAAATCTTGAACTTTGAACTTTAAACCAAAAGACAAATGAAAACAATAGCCGTAATAGGAGCAGGAACAATGGGCAATGGAATCGCCCATACTTTTGCCCAAAGTGGTTTTACCGTAAAATTAATTGATGTTTCGGAGCAATCTTTGGATAAGGGAATGGCAACAATTGCTGCCAATTTAGACCGAATGCTCACAAAAGGGACCATCACTGAAGAAGATAAAGTAAAAACGATTACTAATATAATCACGTACACAGATATCAGAGATGGTGTTGTAGGCGCCGATTTAGTGATTGAAGCAGCTACGGAAAACGTTGAGCTAAAACTAAATATTTTCAAGCAATTAAACGAAGCTTGTTCTCACAATACGATTTTGGCAACTAATACTTCTTCCATTTCCATTACACAAATTGGAGCCGTTGTAGCACATCCGGAGCGCGTTATCGGAATGCACTTTATGAATCCGGTACCAATTATGAAATTGGTGGAAATCATCCGCGGTTACAATACAAGTGATGAAGTGACCAAAACAATCATGACCCTTTCTGAAAAATTAGGAAAAACACCAGTGGAAGTCAACGATTATCCAGGTTTTGTTGCCAATAGAATTTTGATGCCCATGATCAATGAAGCCATCGAAACAGTATACAACCAGGTCGCTGGCGTTTATGAAATTGACACGGTGATGAAACTCGGAATGGGTCATCCGATGGGACCTTTACAACTAGCTGATTTTATTGGCCTTGATGTCTGTTTAGCTATTCTAAATGTAATGTACGACGGATTCAAAAACCCAAAATACGCCCCTTGCCCACTATTGGTAAACATGGTTCGGGCCGGAAAAATGGGAGTGAAATCCGGAGCAGGATTTTACGATTATTCGGAAAGCAAAAAAGCAGAAAAGATTGCTAAACAATTTATTTAAAAGTCACAGTTTCCAGTCGTAGTTTTCAGGTTGATTAACTGAAAACTACAACTGGAACTGAAAACTAAATCAAATGGCCAAAATAGTTCCTTTCAAAGCAGTTCGTCCCACTCGAGATAAAGTTTGTCTTGTAACTTGCAGTTCTTACGATGAATACTCAGCAGCGGAACTTGCTGCGCAATTGGATTTTAATCCTTTGTCTTTTTTACATATCCTAAAACCGGCCTATACCAATCAGGAAACGGTTTCTTACGAAAAAAGATACCGTCAGGTACATCAAAAATACCATGAGTTCAAGAACGAAATTATTTTGGTTAAAGATAATAAACCAGCAATTTACATTCATAAAATTATAACCAAAACCCAATCGTTTGCCGGAATTATTGTTGGGACAAGCATTGAAGATTATCGCAATAATGTAATCAAAAAGCATGAAGATATATTGGCTTTCAGAGTACGATTGCTTAAAGATTATATGAAATATTCAGGATTCAATACCGAACCTGTTTTGATGACGTATCCTGATAATAAAACAATAGAAAACTGGATTTTCAACTGTACTCAAAAACTAGCCGATTTTGAGTTTTCAACTACCAAAAAAGAAATTCATTACCTGTGGAAGATTGAAGATTCTTTAGAAATAGACTGGATTCAGAACCTCTTTGCAAAAACAGAAAATCTCTATATCGCGGATGGCCATCATCGTACCGAAGCTTTAAAATTATTATCTGAAGAAAATGAAAATCCGGAAAACACTGCTAACGATTATATTTTAAGTTATCTGATTTCCGAAAACAACGTCAAAATATACGAATTCAATCGTTTGGTAAAAGACTTAAATGGTCTGTCAAAAGAGGATTTCATTATAGAATTAGATAAAAATTTCATTGTTGAAAACAAACACCAGCAACCTTTTAAACCTGCTGAAAAACATCAGTTCGGAATGTACCTTGACACTGAATTTTATAGCTTAGTTTTACGCAAAGAAAAGGAAGATTTCGAAACTGCTTTGGATAGTTTAGATACTCAAATTTTATATGAAAAAGTACTATTACCACTGCTTGCGATTAAAGATTTACGCAATGATGAACGCATTGAATACCTCTCCGGTAAACATTCCATTTTAGAAATAAAACAAAAAATTGATCAGGAAGAGTTTGAAGTTGGTTTTATTCTCTTTCCGTCTAATATAAAAGAAATTAAAGCATTGGCCGATAACAATTTGATTATGCCTCCAAAAAGCACTTATATAGAACCAAAGTTCAGAAGTGGTTTAGTGATTTATGAATTTTAAATTCCTATTTTAAAAAAATAATAAAAGATTAAAAATGTCAATAGCCAGTAATTTACTTTCCATAAAATCCACTTTACCCGAGCAGGTAACCCTTGTTGCAGTTTCAAAAACCAAACCCATTCCTGATTTGATGGAAGCTTATGATGCTGGTCAACGGATTTTTGGAGAAAACAAAATCCAGGAAATGGCCGAGAAATGGGAACAAATGCCCAAAGACATTCAATGGCATATGATCGGTCACGTTCAGACCAATAAAGTCAAATTTATGGCACAATTTGTGCACTTGATTCATGGAGTCGATAGTTTGAAATTATTACAGGAAATCAACAAACAAGCAAAAAAAAACAATCGAATCATCGATTGCTTATTGCAGATTTATATTGCTGAAGAAGAAACTAAATTTGGTCTTGACCAGAAAGAACTTGCTTCTCTCCTGTCATCAAATGAATTTCAGGAAATGAAAAACATTCGAATCGTCGGACTAATGGGCATGGCAACATTTACGAACAATAAAGATCAGATCAAAAAAGAATTCACGCATTTGAAATCAATTTTTGACGGTTTACAACCGCTACAAACTGAAAACCTCAAATTAAAAACCATTTCGATGGGAATGTCTGGCGATTATCAACTCGCAATTGAGTGTGGCAGCACAATGGTTCGAATAGGAAGTAGTATCTTTGGAGGAAGAAATTGATTTTGACCAAAGCGAAAGTAACCCGGCACAGCTCTTTCATAACTTAAAACTTTAAATAGTAAACAAAAGATTTGTACGCAATACTCGACATAGAAACCACTGGAGGACAATTCAACGAAGAAGGAATCACTGAAATAGCTATCTATAAATTCGATGGCCATGAAGTGGTGGATCAATTCATCAGTTTAGTCAATCCTGAAATTCCGATTCAGCCCTTTGTAGTGAAACTGACTGGGATTAATAATGCCATGTTAAGCTCTGCTCCCAAGTTTTTTGAAGTTGCTAAACGCATCATTGAAATGACCAGTGATTGTGTGATTGTCGCTCATAATGCTTCCTTTGACTACAGAATCCTGAGAACCGAATTCAGACGATTAGGATATGATTTTGAAGCCAGAACACTTTGCACTGTTGAATTAGCCAAAAAATTAATCCCGGAACAACAATCCTATAGTTTAGGAAAACTGGTTCGCGCCCTTGGAATACCAATGGCTGACAGACATAGAGCCAGTGGCGATGCAATGGCAACGGTAAAATTATTCAAAATGCTTTTGGAGAAAGATTTAGAAAAAGAAATTGTAAAAGATTTTATTAAACTGGAAATCGAAAAAGGAATCGCTCCAAAATTAGTGGATATTGTTGCGAGCTTGCCTGCTAAAACGGGAACCTATTACATTCATAACGAAAAAGGGAATCTGATTTATATTGGCAAAAGCCGCAACATAAAAAAACGCATCAACCAGCATTTTACTGGAACTTCTGCAAAATGCAAGAAAATCCAGGCCGAAGTTTTTACAGTAACTTACGATGAAACCGGAAGCGAATTAATCGCTTTATTGAAGGAAAGCGAAGAAATAAAAGTCAATAAACCTATCTATAATCGCGCGCAAAGAAAAAGCTTTTTCCAATTGGCTTTGTATGCTGAAAAAGACGAAAAAGGGTACCTCAATTTAAAACTTCAAAAAGCGGATGGCCGAAAAAAAGAAATAACTTCGTTTACCTCGTTACAGGAAGGAAAAAATGCATTATTCAGAATCACTTCCCATTACAATTTATGTCAAAAGTTAACGGGTTTATATGTTTCAAAAACAAACTGTTTTCAGTACAACATAAAAGAGTGTGACGGTGCTTGTATCGGAGCCATTTCTCCAGAAGAATACAATGCAAGGGTTCAGCGTTTTATCGATAAAAACAGTTTCGAAAATCAAACCATGGTGCTTATCGACCGAGGAAGAACCATCAACGAACGCAGTGCGGTCTTAATCGAAAACGGTATTTACAAAGGATATGCTTTTTATGATTTAAACTATCAGATCAACACTATCGAAATCCTTAGAAATATTATAATTCCAATGCAAAACAATCGCGACATACGAAATATTATTCAGGGTCATGTTCGCAAAAGCAAAACACTAAAAATTGTAAAATTTTAATCATATTCCAGTAGTTACCAATTAAATATGCAAAGAATAAAGACAAAATTTGATAGTTTTAGACAAAAGACCAATGTGGTGATCTACGGAACAAATACAGCTTCCGGACGCTTATTTGACCTTATTCTTTTAGGAATTATTCTACTAAGTGTCATCATTGTTATGCTCGAAACGGTCAAAGGTTTTGACATAAAGTACCATCAGCAATTGATTGTTTTGGAATGGATTATCACCGTTTTCTTTACTTTAGAATATTTTCTCAGAATACTGTCCATAAATAAACCTATAAAGTACATTTTCAGTTTCTATGGCATTATTGACTTAATAGCAATTTTACCGATGTATTTGTCTTTCATTTTGGCAGGAGCAAGTGTTTTAACGGTCGTTCGGGCTATTAAATTGCTGCGATTATTCAAGATTTTGAAACATCCAAAATTTTCCAGCCAATCCATTCACTTAAAAGAAGCATTGATTGCGAGCAGAGGCAAAATACTTATTTTTATCTACTTTATGCTAATCAGCAGTATCATAATAGGTTCTGTAATGTATATCGTTGAAGGAAAAGAAGGCGGCTTTACAAGTATTCCCACCAGTATTTATTGGACAATCGTAACGCTCACAACCGTTGGATACGGGGATATATCACCCATTACACCTTTGGGACAATTCATTGCCTCTTTCGTCATGATAATGGGCTACGGAGTCATTGCGGTACCCACCGGAATTGTTACGGCGGAATTTGCCACAACCATTCGTAGAAAAACAGTATCTGATAAAATTAATCCGTGTCCCAGTTGTGGAACCGAAGGACATCCATATAACGCAAAATACTGCTATCATTGTGGTGCCTATTTAAAATAATACTAATTTGAAGCCTATTATTAATCGAGTTGTTTTTCTAAGGATAAAAGGGACCATGGGTTACCCTTTACACAAAGAAAAAACAATTTTTATAACTAGGGTTCGTTTCCATCTGGGCTAGAAAAACATGAAATACTTAATAACCATTATCGGACCTACGGCTATCGGAAAAACTTCCCTGAGCATTGTATTGGCCAATTATTTTAAATGTGATATTCTTTCCTGTGACAGCCGACAGTTTTTTAGGGAAATGACTGTTGGAACTGCTGTACCAAGCGCAACGGAATTGGCAGCTGCTACACATCATTTCATCCAAAATAAATCCATCTTCGAGAATTACACCGTTGGCGATTTCGAGAAAGAAGCCATTGCTACACTCAACGAATTATTTCTGACAAATGACTATGCGATTCTGGTGGGCGGCTCCGGTTTGTATGTAGATGCGATCCTGAAAGGTTTTGATGAATTTCCTGAAATTGACGCTACAGTACGTTCTGAAATAACGGCTAATTACGAAAAATTAGGCATCGGTTATTTGCAACAAAAACTAGAAACACTGGATCCTGATCATTATAAAAACCTTACAGCCGAGAACCCTCAAACATTGCAAAATCCGCAACGGATGATGCGTTTTGTCGAAGTATGTCTGGGTTCCGGAAAACCGTATTCTTCTTTTTTAAAACAGAAACAAAACACGCGTAACTTCACACCTATTGTAATCGGTTTAGAAGCTGACAGAAAAATCATTTACAGCCGAATCAATCAGCGTGTCGACATAATGATGACAGAGGGGTTTCTGGCAGAGGCTAAAAATTTATTTCCAAACAAGGAATTGAACGCATTACAAACAGTGGGTTACAGGGAATTATTTGGTTATTTTGACCGAGAAATCTCGTTGGAATTTGCAATTGAAGAAATAAAGAAAAATACGCGAAGGTTCTCCAAACGTCAATTAACCTGGTTCAAAAGAAATGAAAACACCAAGTGGTTTGACTTTGAAACTCCCTATGAAGCTATTGTCGATTACATCAATTCAAAAAAATACAACACACAGAAAATAAGGAAACAATTTTAGACTATTTTACAAAATTATAATTTTCAAATATGCCAATAGCTCCAAATTTCACTTCTGTTTTAAGCAGGGATTGGGAAATCAATTTTACACAATGTGCGCCAAATGGTTTTTTAAAGTATACTGATTTGTGTAATATTTTGCAGTTAACGGCTGCGGCACATTCAGAAATTGGCGGGATTAGTTTTTTGGATATGCAGGAATTCAACCAAGCTTGGGTTTTGAGCCGAATGCGTGTTGAAATCACTAAATTACCCAAATGGGGGGATATCGTAACTGTAAAAACGTGGATCAATTCGTTAGAAAGCTCCCGTTCGGTACGTGCTTTAGAAATGTATGTTAACGGAGATAAAATTGTAGGATCGGAGACTTTTTGGGCTGTTTTTAACACTAAAATCCGCAGACCGGAAGCTTTGTCCTTACCGTTTGAACATTTTGAATTGTATCCGGAAAAAAGAGCCACCCAGAAAGGATTTTCCAAGATTAATTTCAACCATGAAAAAGAAATTGTTTTTGAAAAGACCGTATTCTTGTCGGATTTAGATATTGTAAATCATGTCAATAATGTAAAATACCTGGAATGGTGTTTGGATTTGGTTGATGAAAAATTAATTCTGAATCAAGTCATTAAAAGTTTTGAAATGAATTTCCTTAAAGAATTATCATTAAAGGACAAAGTAATAATCCATGAAAATATTGCTGAAAACGAAACTATTTTCAGTATAACGAAAGAAGATAAAACCAGCTACGCTTTACAGCTGAATTTTGAATAAATTCCCTCTAAACAAACAAATAGCATACCCAAAAAAAAGGCTCCGATTTCTCGAAGCCTGCTTTGTTTATACTGCTGTTTTGTTTTTAACAACTAATCTAAATCCTTCACCGTGGATGTTTAAGATTTCAACATCTTCATCCAGTTTCAAATATTTTCTTAACTTAGCGATATACACATCCATACTTCTGGAAGTAAAGTAGTTATCATCTCTCCATATTTTTGTCAACGCTAATTCTCTTGGCATTAAATCATTTTCATGAAGAATCAGCATTTTCAATAACTCATTCTCTTTTGGAGACAATTTTATTGGCTCTTCATTATCATAGGTTAGAAAACGTAGTTTAGAATTCAGATGGAATTTACCAATATTAAATTCAAATTGAACCTGTTCCGCTTTTGTATCAGACGATTTTCTTTGAATAATTGCTTTTATTTTCATCAATAAAACTTCAGAATCAAAGGGTTTGTTCAAATAATCATCGGCACCCGCTTTATATCCTTTCAGCACATCTTCTTTCATCGATTTTGCTGTTAAGAAAATAATTGGCACTTCATTGTTCTTTTCTCTGATTTCTTTAGCTAGTGTATAGCCATCTTTATAGGGCATCATTACATCTAGAATACATAAATCGTACGTATCTTTTTTGAACTTTTCAAATCCTTCCATTCCATTTTTTGCTAAAGTGACATCAAAATCATTTAGCATTAAATAATCTTTTAGCACTGCACCAAAATTAAGGTCGTCTTCAACTAAAAGTATTTTTTTATTTACATTTTCCATATTTTAATTTATTAATGGTAATTTTATTATGAAGGTACTTCCTTTTCCCTTTTCACTTTCTACATAAACCTGACCATTATGGTCTTCAACTATCCTTTTTACATATGCCAGACCTAACCCGTGTCCTTTAACATTATGGATATCTCCCGTATGTTCTCTATAAAATTTCTCAAAAATTCTTTTCTGAGCCACTTTACTCATTCCCAATCCATTATCTTTTACTTTGATAATAACCATGTCTTTAACATTTTCGGTATACACATCAATCTCCGGAACATTCGGGGAATATTTTATTGCATTTTCTAAAATATTAACGAGTACATTCGTAAAATGAACATCATTAATTAAAACCGTAGTCCTACTGGCGTCAAAATGACTTGTAATCGTTCCATGCCTGTCTTCTAAAATCAAATTCACATGCTCAATTGCATCATTAATAACGTCCTGAATGTTATTGGAATCTTTATTAATGTCTAATTCTTTTTTCTCCAGTTTAGAGATTCTTAAAACATTTTCAACCTGAGCGTGCATCCGTTTATTTTCATCCCTGATCATTTGCAGGTATCGAAATACCTTTTCCTTGTCATCAATAATCTTTGGATTCTTAATGGCGTCCAAAGCTAAATTAATCGTCGCTATAGGAGTTTTAAACTCATGTGTCATATTATTAATAAAATCCGTTTTTATTTCAGATATGTGACGTTGACGAATCAATTGGTTCAATGCGCTCGAATACGCTATAATAATAATAAGCGTAAATATGATTGAAAGTATGGTTATACTAACAAGCTCCGATAATAAAAATTTCTTTTTATGAGGAAAAGTAACCAGTAACTGATACTTACTGTTCCCTTCATTATCACTAAATATAGGAATCGAATACGTGGCATCCCTATCATACTTAAAATTATCCGACTTTATTTTAGTTGCCAAATTACTGCTGTATATACCAAATTCAAATTTTGTATTTACACCGTATTCCTCTAATTCTTTTTTTATCAGTTTCTTTACTGTTTCTTTTGAAACTCTTTCTTCAAGTGGCATTGCAGCTGCAATATCCTTAAAGAAAATTTCAAATTGCGCATTATCCAAAACATCTAAATTTCCGGATTTTTCAATCCTTACATCTGGTATCAAACTTTGCTGAACACCTGGATTATCTATGTTCTTATTGTTATAAACCTCAGTAACACGTTTAGAATTAAAACTCTTAAACTTTTCGCGGTCAAATTTTTTATCAAAGAACGTTGAAGATATATCGTAATCTTCAGTTCCAATCATATTTGAATATTTTATGATCTCATTTGTTTTAGGATTCTTTTGAACGTAATAAAACTCTAATAAATCATTCTTTTTGGGAATCTTTCCGGTACTGTCTTTATAATGATTGTATTTATCATAAAAACTATAGGCTTCCTGTTGCTGCAATTTATTGGCTACATTGCCAATAACCTGCTTGACATGAAATTTGAACTGCTCATCATTGTTTTTAAATGAGGTATTAAACCAATACACCTGAACAAGAATAATCCCTATAAGGGACAAACTCATCAACAATACAAGCAATCTAAAAAAAAGTTTATTCATCGAGACAAAATTAGTATTTTAACAATATATTAAATAATACATTAACCAAACATTAACATCTAAGACTCGTTTTGTTTAATCTTTAAAATTTTAAGAATTTTAACAACTTCTGTTTTTGCCGCTTCAATGGATGTATTTTTGATAACAAAATCGCTTTTTGAAATGCGCTCTTCGTCAGTCCACTGTGCCTTTATTCGCTTTAAAACAAGTTCGCGTGTCGTTTCATCACGTTCCACAACCCTCTGAATCCTTGATGCTAGCGGAGCAGTGACCGTTATAATTAAATCACAATTTTTATAGCCTCCGCTTTCAAATAAAATGGCCGCTTCATAAATAACATAAGGTGCTGCCCTATATTGCAAGAGCCATTGATCAAAATGTCTTCTTACCGCAGGGTGAACAATTTTATTGAGTTCTTTTAATTTTTCGGGATCATTGAATACGATGGCCGCTAATTGCTCTCTATTCAGGACTCCATTTTCAAAAATAGCAGTACCAAATACCTTTTTAATGGCCGCAATAATTTCTGATGACTGCATAATTTTCTTAGCCTCATCATCAGCAATGTAAACAGGAATGCCAAATGATTGGAAATAATTCGCAATGGTTGTTTTTCCACTTCCAATCCCGCCTGTTAAACCAATTATTTTTGTCATATTATTTTTTGAAAAATAACTCCGGAAATGCCTCTTGTGGTTTTTGTTTGAGCACGATGATTTTTATAAATGATTCTAAAAACCCTGTTCCGTAACCATAAAATTGTTTCCAGACGGCTATCAATGATAAATACCCAATTTTGACACTTTTGTTCTGATAAGTAGACACCAAAAATAATACCAAAAAATAAACAAAATACAACTGAAGCAGCTGATCAAAATTGAAAACCAATAATAGCAGGGAGATAAAAAAACCTATTATAAAAACAGAAGGAAAGAAAAAAGTGAGTTTACCGTATTGTGGGTACCAACTGTTAAGTATGGGTCTTGCTTTACCAAACTTATTTACCTGAATGGAGAACTTATCCCAATCAATTCTTCTTTTGTGATACACGAAGGCCTTTGGAAAAAGTTTGGTTTCAAATCCTAAATTCCATAAACGAATCGATAAATCCGGATCTTCACCAGGATGAATATTCCCAAACCCTTTGGATGCCTCAAAAGCTTTTCGAGACAATCCCATGTTAAAACTTCGGGGCTGGAACTTATCGATTTTTTCTGAACCACCTCTAATTCCGCCAGTGGTAAGAAACGAGGTCATTGCAAAATTGATGGCTTTCTGAATATCTGAAAAACTATCTAAAGCTTTATCGGGACCTCCAAAACAATCCACATAATTTTGCTTCAGTGCTTTGTCTACCTCATTTAAATACATTTCAGGAATAATACAGTCCGAGTCAAAAATAATAAAATAATCGCCCCTGGCCTTAGTCATTCCGTAATTTCTGGAATCACCGGGGCCCGAATTTTCTTTGTAGTAATAGGAAATATCTAGTCTGTCACCATATTTTTGAGCAACATCCTTACACGGTAAAGTGGATCCGTCTTCAACAATAACAATTTCAAAAATTTCGTTGTAAGTTGAATGGGACAAACTTTCCAAAAGTTCATCAACTTCGTCCGGGCGATTGTATACTGGTATGATTAGGGAAAATAACATAATGTAGGTATGTGGTATTAAACATGTTTTTAGGCTCAGATAATTTTAACAAATATAATCTTTATCCTAAAAAAACCATTAACTATTAGTTGATGGTTTTATAACTATTTTTATTTTTTTATAAAAAATAATGCATCTTAATTTCAAAGGGATAAACCATTGTGAAATTAAGATGCATTACCGATCTAACTATTTAATTTAGTACATACGATTACCCAATACTTTCGATATTGACCACTTCGTTTGCCTCTGCTTTATAGTCTATCCCTTCAACATCAAAGCCAAAGAGATTATAAAAATCTTTTCTGTATCCTTCTAAATCACCTATTTCCGATAAGTTTTCAGTGACAGCATCTATCCATAATTTAGCTACTTTTTCCTGAACATCAGAACGCATTTCTAAATCATCAATACGAATTCTTCCTTTCTCATCGACAGGAACTTCATTTCCGGTGTACAATCTTTCTTGGTATAGACGCTGAATTTGCTCAATACAACCTTCGTGGATTCCTTCTTCTTTCATTATTTTGTACAATAAAGAAATATACAATGGAATAACAGGAATCGCTGAACTTGCTTGTGTTACCAACGCTTTATTTACAGAAACAAATGCTTTCCCATTAATAGCAGCTAAGCTGTCAGCAATAGCAAATGCAGTCGCTTCAAGATGATCTTTGGCATGACCAATAGTACCTTTTCTATAAACTGCTTCAGTTAATGAGGGCCCAATATAAGAATAGGCAACCGTTGTAGCGCCCGGAGCCAGTAAATTTTCTGCTTTTAAAGCATCAATCCACATGGCCCAATCTTCACCACCCATTACAGCAATCGTATTTTCAATATCATCACCGCTGGACGGTTCAATAGAAATTTCCGAAACTTTACCTGAATGAAAATCAACCGTTTTATTTGTAAAAGTACTTCCGATTGGTTTCAAAACGGAACGATGCAATACACCGGTAACCGGATGAACACGAACAGGAGAAGCCAGACTATAAATCACTAGATCAATTTGACCTAAATCAGCTTTGATAAGGTCTAATGTCTGATTTTTTATTTCATTAGAAAAAGCATCTCCATTGATACTTTTTGCATACAAACCTGCTTTATGCGCCTCCTTTTCGAAAGCAGCAGAATTATACCAGCCTGGTGAAGCTGTTTTACCTTCTGAAGGAGGTTTTTCAAAAAATACACCAATCGTTCCCGCACCGGAACCAAAAGCACTTGTAATTCTGGAAGCCAGACCAAAACCGGTTGAAGCTCCAATTACCAAGACTTTTTTAGCCCCGTTAATAGGCCCTTTTGATTTTACATATTCTATTTGATTTTTAACATTTTGTTCGCATCCTTTTGGGTGAGATGTCGTACAAATAAATCCTCTCATTCTAGGTTCTATAATCATATGTGGTTATTCTTTAATTTAATTTTTTTGTATACTTGTTTTTCAGCTTTTGCAAAATATTTTCTAAAAGGGAGCAAATATAAAGCAAAATATTAGTTCAACAAGGCTTTTGCGTGATTTAAGGCTGATTCAGAAACGATAGTCCCCGATAACATTTGTGCAATTTCCACGACCCTGTCTTCCTCGTTCAACAACTTCAATTCTGATTGTGTATCGTCCCCGACAGTCGATTTAAATACTTTGAAATGTGCACTTCCTTTTGCAGCGATCTGAGGTAAATGAGTGATGGCAAATATTTGCATCTGCTGGCTCATTTCTTTCATGATTTCTCCCATTCTGACTGCAATCTCTCCCGATACACCGGTGTCAATTTCATCAAAAATCAGTGTCGGTAATTTTGAATATTGTGCCAATATTGCCTTAACAGCCAGCATAATTCTGGACATTTCTCCACCGGAAGCCACTTTTTTCAACAAACCAAAATCAGTTCCTTTATTGGCAGAAAATAAAAACTGAAGTTCATCTTTACCATTTTGAAAATACGTCTCACCAGTATTAATATCGATTTTGAAACGGACGTTAGGCATTCCCAACGTTTCTAAAATCGCAATTAACTTTTGAGATAAAACCGGAATGGATTCGAATCTATTCGTATGAATTATCGTCGCCATGGCATCCAATGTCGTTGTTTTTTGTTCAATCGAATGCGTCAATGTTAGGATCTCTTCTTCGATATTTCCTAATTCTAAAACTGAATTTTCCAAGGCAGCCTGGATTTCAAGCAATTCATCCACCGTGGTAACCTGATGCTTCTTTTGCAAATTAAAAATAACCTGCAACTTTTGACTAATTAAGTCCAGTTGCTCCGGATCATTAATTAGTTTCTCCGAACAGCGATTCATCTCTTCTGAAATATCATCAAACTCAATCGTTACACTTGTAATCCTTTCTAATAAAGCATGGTAATCCGCTGAAAAAGGAGCTATTTTTTGTAATGAAATTTTAATTTCTTTCAGATTATTCATCACTCCAATCTGCTCTTCGTTAGCAATAGCCAACCCTTTATCGATCGATTCTTTAATAATCTCAACATTGTTCAACTTCTCAAAATCAGCTTCAAGAATTTCCTGCTCGCCCGATTTTAATTGTGCCACAACTAATTCATCTAATAAAAAAGTATTGTATTCCTGTTCTTTCTTAGATTCGCTTTGTCGTTTCAGTAACGAATTCAATTTGGATTTGTCCGATTTATAACTTTTTAAAAGCGATTGGTAATCCAGAATAGTCTCTTTATTATTGGCAATGGCATCGATAATATCGAACTGAACATTTTCATCCGAAAGTTCCTGGGTTTGCTGTTGCGAATGGATATCAATTAAGAACAGACTCAGTTCCTGAAGTTCCTGAAGATTTACAGGACTGTCATTGATAAAAGCTCTTGATTTTCCTGAAGGGAGAATTTCACGTCTAATGATAGTTTCATTTTCATAGTCCAAATCATTGGCATCAAAAAAGGGTAACAAATTATACTTTGAAATTTCAAAATGAGCTTCAATAATACACTTTTCTTCTTTATTCTTTAAAGAAGTTAAGTCTGCTCTTTTTCCTAAAACCAGTCCCAATGCTCCTAAAATTATTGATTTACCAGCACCTGTTTCTCCTGTGATTGTTGAAAAACCTTTTGAAAAATCGATAGTCAATTTTTCTATTAAAGCATAGTTTTTTATCGAAAGTGACGTTATCATTTATATATTGTTTTGTGATGAGGAGCTAAAAATTAAACTAAAACTGAAATCCAATTAATATTTTATTAGCACCCATTTACTTGAATTCAAAGGAGAAATTTTATTTAGATTATCGACTAAATCCGATATAGTTATATTTGGTCCACCAGAAAAGATAGAAACGATTTCATCTGATTTGGCATCAAAAAAAACACGCGTTAAAAAGGCATTAGGTCTTGAAGCATTTAATTTTGCCAGATTAATTAACGAACCTTTTATTTTTTCTTTAGCGGCTTTTAAATCCTGACTCATCAAGTCTAATCCGGTATGATAGTCGTATAGGGTCTGTCTGACCTGTTTGAATGCTGGGGATAAAATATCGTTTATCAAAAAATATCGGTTTTGATTTCCATCCGTTTGACCCCATCCTTTCGAACCACCTTGCTGTGCAACATTGGAAATATTTTGGGCTATTTCAAAATTTGGATTTCCAGATTCCAAAACAAAAGTATCCGAATCCATTCCTAAAATTACATAACTGTAAAACGCCAGTACTGAAACTAAGTTAGAATCAAAAGTAGTTGGATTAAAAATTAAATTTTCAAACTCGGTATATCTAAAACTAAAGTCTTTGTCATTATAATTTAATACGGGAGACGCATAAGAGGAATTAAAAACCGGTCTTGATGATTGCACCTGAATAGTGGCAGTAAATTGGTCCGCGCTATTCGATGAAACGGTGATATACATCGAACAGTTAATCTTTTCGTTTTGCTTAAAAGTCTGGCCAGTCCAATCCGTCTTATTTACGAATTCACTTATTGATGTCTCCAGCGTCTTGAAAACTTGCTGATTTGCATTACTTAATTTTTGTGCATTTACTGTCACGGTACAATTTAACTGTTGCGCTTGTGTAAGCCCAAAAGTCAGTAGTAAAAGAAAAGTAATTATTTTATTCATCTGTAGCTTTCTATTGTTTCTTATGGGTCATCAGTAAATCACACACCATCATTGCCTTTTGAATGGTAATCTGCTAGCTCATTTGATAAAAGTGCGCCATTACTTTATTTAGAATATCATCGGCAACTGCCTCTTTTGATTTCAATTCCATGGCTTCAATGGTAAAAAACTTATCTATAAAAGTAACTTTATTTGTTGCTTTTCCAAAACCAGCTCCTTGATCCTGCAATGAATTTAGAACTATCAAATCTAAGTTTTTTTTCTGAATTTTCAACTTAGCATTTTCAATTTCATTTTCTGTTTCCAAAGCAAAACCAATTAAAAACTGATTTTTTTTACTTTGGCCTAAAGAAGCTAAAATATCTTTTGTTTTCTCCAGTTCAATAGTAAAATCTTCAGCATTCTTTTTTATCTTTTGCGAAGCTGCCTGCTTAGGCTTATAATCCGCAACTGCAGCAGCTGCAATTACAACATCCACATCAGCATAATAAAGATGACAGGCATCATACATTTCCTGAGCAGAAATCACCGGAATCACTTTAATCAGTGGATGGCTCACTTTGCAATGTGTAGGACCGGCAACTAACAGTACAGAAGCTCCCAGATTTGCTGCACTTGAGGCAATATCAAAACCCATTTTTCCTGAAGAATGATTTCCTATAAAACGTACAGGATCTATCGCTTCGTATGTAGGACCGGCAGTAATTAATATTTTTTTTCCTTTTAATGGCAATCTGCTTTCTAAATCAGCTTCTATAAAGGCAACAATGTGTTCCGGTTCAGCCATTCTTCCTTCTCCTGAAAGTCCACTTGCCAATTCGCCACTTTCAGCGGGAATTATGGTGTCCCCAAATTGAGTCAAAGAGAAAAAATTAGCAATGGTGGAGGGATGCTTATACATATCCAAATCCATTGCAGGTGCATAGTACACAGGACATTTTGCCGATAAATAGGCTGCAATCAGAAGATTATCACAAGTACCTTTTACCATTTTTGACAAGGTATTAGCAGTAGCAGGAGCAATAACCATCAGATCAGCCCAAAGTGCCAGTTCAACGTGGTTATTCCATTCTTTTTCGTTTTGTTGTGCTCCTTCGCCTTGTAGGTCCGGGTTGTCGTCTTGTTTGTAAAAGCTGGAATATACAGGATTTTTAGATAACGTCGCTAACGTTAATGGAGTGATAAAATCCTTAGAAGCAGGTGTCATTATCACTTGGACATGTGCACCTGCTTTTATGAAAAGTCGTACTAATGAAGCTGTTTTATAGGCTGCAATTCCACCAGAAATACCTAGTAAAATTTTCTTACCGCTTAAAACTGACATTACTACTATTACTTATTTGAATCTCTGTGGTAAATTTTACCATCTAACCATTCCTGAACTGCTAAAGCATGAGGCTTAGGCAATTTTTCATAAAATTTTGAAACCTCAATTTGCTCTTTGTTTTCAAAAACTTCTTCAAGACTATCATTATATGTAGCAAATTCTTCCAATTTCTCAGTCAATTCTTTTTTGATTTCAGAATTGATTTGGTTTGCTCTTTTAGCCATAATGGTTATCGCTTCATACACGTTCCCAGTAGGTTCTTCAATAACATTCTTGTTGTATGTTATTGTATTTACCGGAGCATTCGTCTTTTTTAAATCCATGACTTTATTTATTTAGTAAATTTTTGTAAATCTTTTTCAATTCTAGCGAACATTTCGTCCGCTTTCTTTTTGTATTGCGTATTAGGATCAAATTTCATTAAATTTGAATGAGCCGCTACTGCAACATTTAATCGCTCTTCCATTTTTGCAGGAACACTATTGATTGCTAATTGATAAGCGGAATCAAATTTGTAAAACAAAGCATTTTCTTTGAATGTCGTTCCTGGATAATCCGCTATAAAATTATCAAAAGCTACTATCGCTGATTTAAAATCCGAAATAGTATTGTATCCTTTTGCATTTTCATATACCTTTTTCTCTATTTTTTTGCTCAATACTTTCACAGTTGCATTGGCCTCTGTCAAATATTCCGAGTTTGGGTACGTATCAATAAATGTTTGTAATTTATCTATAGCTTTCACTGTATCTGCCTGATCTAAACTATAAACCGGTGATAGCATTGAATAACTTTTTGCACCTAAATAAGCTGCTTCCTGTATTTTTTCGCTTTTTGGATAACCCGAAACAAAACTTTCAAACTGGTATCCCGCTAAATAATATTGTTTGCTTTTGTAATATGATTGTGCGAACATGTAAAACAATTTTTCCGCTTGAGGTTTCCCTCTGTACGCCGGAGCAATTTGTTCAAAAAGACGAATCGCTTTTGAATATTTACCTGCATCATACAATTTAGTGGCCATTTCAAATTTTACAGCAACATCTTCGGTTTTTAATGCTTTTTGATATTCGTTACAAGAACAAAAAAGAGTAACGAGAAGCAATAGAGATATTATTTTTTTCATTTTTTTACTTTTTTTACGATTTCTGTGTTGTGTTCCATGTACAGAAAATCATACCGAAGTTTCGGTGGCAAATTTAGTTATTAATTTAGCTACTACAAAATATATTTTTGCATAAAAAAAGATACCGCTTTTTACGCTTGTTTATTGATTTTTTCAACAAATTGGCCAATTCTGCCAGCCAATGATTCATCTACTTTTACTAATGGCAAACGAACCGTATTCTCAGCGATCCCCAGTGAGAGAAACACTTGTTTGATTCCTGCAGGATTTCCCTGTTCAAAAATCATATCGATACAATCCGATAAAAGGTACTGTGATTTGAATGCTTCTTCCACTTTTCTATTCAAACCCAATCGAATCATTTCAGAAAATTCTTTTGGAAAACCCTGTCCAATTACCGATATAACTCCAGATCCACCTGCCAAAACCATCGGCAAAGCAATCATATCATCGCCGGAAATCACAAGAAAATCTTTTGGTTTGTTTTTCAATATTTGCATCGCCTGAACAATATCTCCAGCTGCTTCCTTGATAGCAACCACATTTTCGAAATCATTTGCTAAACGCAAAACAGTTGCAGGCAATATATTACTTGCCGTTCTTCCGGGAACATTATACAAAATAACAGGAACCGGAGAGGCTTCAGCAACAGCTTTAAAGTGTTGGTAAATGCCTTCCTGAGTTGGTTTATTGTAATAAGGTGAAACCGAAAGGATAGCCACAAATTGTGATAGATCCCTGGTTTTAAGCTCTTCCACAACTTTCATTGTATTATTACCACCAACACCTAATACCAATGGCAATCTTCCATTATTAATTTCTATTACCGTCTTGATAACCAATTCTTTTTCGTCTTGAGACAAGGTTGCATTTTCGGCAGTTGTTCCAAGTACTACAAGGTATTCAATTCCATTATCAATGGAAAAATTTACAATTCTTTTTAATGCTTCGGTATCAATTGAAAAATCCTCGTTAAATGGTGTTACAAGGGCAACACCTGTTCCTATTAATGATTGCATATTGGACTATAATTTGTTTAATTTTTTTAAGTATCTAAATAATTCGTGAACGAAAACTTTATAATTTTCGGCGCTGGTATTAATAATCAAATGATTTAATCTTTTGTCAATTGATGAAAATCCAACTTTAAATTGTGCCTTTGAATTGTGGGTAACAACCATTAAAATTGCTTTTTCAACATCATAATAATTGATCAACAGATCAAACTGCTCGTTCACAAAATCGTTTACTTGCGTATTGGCAATCTCTCCTTTCCAATTGAGATGTTTTGCTCCAAAAGCAGGATGAGTATGCGCATCGCTTTTTTTAAATTTGTCTCTGTAAACAATAACTTTAATATTGTTTGCTGAAAATCCGTTTGCCACTAACTCCCTAATCAAGGCCTCTTTTTCAGAAAAATAAGTGGCGTCTATAAGCAACCCAACAGTTTGTATTGAAGTTGAAAGCGTATTGCTTTTAACATTCTGCAAGCTGTTTTTTAATATTTTTTTTACAGAAAAATCCTTTATGTAATTTAAAAACATGTTACTTTTACTTGATTACAAAATTAATTAATTAAGTCGCATTTAAAATGGTAAATCTAAAAAAGTATAACGATGTTTTAAAACTTTTTGTTATATTCTTAACATTTATTTTTATTACTTCTTGTAGTAAACAAAATTATTATGCTACGAAGATAGAAGGAAAAAGAATTCCAATTACCGAAAAGCAAAACCAAGTTCCTACTTCGAGCCCAGATAGCGAGCAGGCGAAGCAAATTGAAAACTTTATCAAACCCTATCGCGAACACATTAATAAAGATTTAGACAGCGTTCTGGCGTATTGCCCGATAACTTTAGATAAAAGTTCCGGCAAATGGCAGACTTCTATTGGCAATTTACTGGCAGATGTTACCCTGATGCGAGGCAATTTAGTTTTTAATGCAAGAGAAAAAAAGAATATCGATATCTGTTTACTGAATCATGGAGGTATTCGTTCTATTCTTCCAAAAGGAAATGTGACGAGCAGAACTGCTTTTGAAATTATGCCTTTTGAAAACAGTATGGTTGTTATTGCTTTAAAAGGGGAACAGGTTTTTGAATTAGCGGCTTACTTTATCGCCGAAAAAAAACCACATCCGATATCCGGTATAACCTTTACAATTGACAAAAATAATACAGCCAAGAATATATTAGTTCAGGGAAAACCAATTGAAAAAGAGAAAATTTATTATATAGGAACCAACGATTATTTAGCCAATGGCGGCGACAATATGAATTTCTTTAAGAAAGGCGTCCAGCAATATGTTTTAGATTATAAATTACGAAATATTTTAATTGATTATTTCAAAGAAGTGGATACCGTTGCTGCAGCAAATGACATCAGAATTACTGTTGAATAAAAAAGAAGTGTTCCCTTTTAATAACCGAAAACAGTTCCATAAATCTATTGCCTCAGGACCCGATGGAAGTGGCATCCTTTATGACTTTCTTTTTAAAACAGAAAGACATGACAGACAGCATGACAGACAGCATGACGGACAGCATGACGGACAGAAAGATACAGATAAACTGAAAAAATAAATAGCTCCAAAAAAAATGAAAAGAAGAGATTTTATTGAAAAGACCGCTGCAAGCACCGCTTTATTGGGTTTAGGATTGCCATTGACCAGCTTTACTTCTTCGGAAACAAAACACCTGACGATTCTCCATACGAATGACGTACACAGTTATATAGATCCTTTTCCGGCTGATCATCCTAAAAATCCTAACATGGGCGGTGTTGTCCGAAGAGCGGCCCTTATAGAATCAATCCGAAAAGAAAATCCAAATGTACTGCTGCTTGATGCCGGCGATATTTTTCAGGGCACCCCCTATTTTAATTATTATGGCGGAGCATTGGAATTCAAGCTGATGAGCATGATGCAATACGACGCCTCCACAATAGGGAATCATGATTTTGATAACGGCGTAGCAGGTTTATATGCACAAATGCCTCACGCCAAGTTTGAATTGCTCTCGGCAAACTATGATTTTAAAAATACGCTGCTGGATGGTTTTGTAAAACCATACAAAATATTTAATAAAAACGGAATCAAAGTTGGTGTTTTTGGTCTTGGAATAGCGCTCAATGGATTAGTGGATAAGGCACTGTATAAAGAGACTGTTTATAACAATCCTGTTGAAGCAGCGCAAGATATGATCCGGATTTTAAAAAAAGAACAACACTGTGATTTAGTGATTTGTTTGTCGCATTTAGGCTATACATACAAAGACGAACCCAATAAAATTTGCGATTTAAAACTAGCGGAACTAACCCAGGATATTGACTTAATAATAGGCGGTCATACCCACACCTTTCTTGACAAACCAACCGTTGCAAAAAATCTTGCCGGTAATGAAGTTTTGGTAAACCAGGTGGGTTGTTACGGAATTAATTTAGGCCGAATTGATTTTTATCTTGATAACAACAAACAACATGCATCAAAAGGGACATCAATTATTGTTTAATTTTTCTTAAAGACCTGTCATTTTCAATAAAGTAACTGACCATGAAAAAATAAGAAAACACCTGACAGCTCATTTCGATCAGACTAAAAACGGAAAGTGATAAATAAAATCCATTCAGCACATAAAAAATATCAGAAAGCAATAAACAAACGGACATCAGCAATAAATTTAGAAAAGCAAAAGTGCCTTTTGCAACGTAATTTACAACAGATATACAAATCAGCATACTTAATACAATACTATAAATTATAATAATTGAAAAATCAGTTTTCATTTTCTCCAATTGCAGACTCAAAATCGTAGTCGATAAAACAACCATCGCAAGGATTACAATAAGCAAGGATAAAACAGCTATTTTATCAAGCTTTGTTTTTTTTAAGCCACTAATAAGAGGAATGACCAATAGTATATAAACGATCAAAAAACTCAATACTGAACCCGTTTCCGAATCCTTGTAGTCCATCAAAATAAAAACTTCCCCTGTAAAAGAAAACAGAAAAATACCTGCTTTCATCAAATCAATTTTATAATTACTGGTCGTAAAATAATAAATAAAAATGGAGGGTACCACTATAGATTTCGCATAGAGCACCAAGGATTCCTGTCCCAACAAATTAAATAAAACAGTCAATATACAAGCCAAAAAATAAAGTACGAGTGCGGGTGTATTAGCTTTCATTAATCAGTTTCATAAAATCATCTTCCGAAATTATCGGGACATTCAGTTTATTGGCCTTTTCCAGTTTAGCTGGACCCATATTATCTCCGGCAACAACATAATCCGTTTTGGCAGAAATGGAACTTCCTACTTTCCCCCCGTTGTCTTCAATGGCTTTTTTCAAATCATCTCTTGAAAATTTCTCAAAAACACCTGAAACCACAAAAGTTTTTCCAGAAAGTTTGTCAGTGGCATTTGGGTTTATTTTTTCAAAAATTTCAAATTGTACGCCATGTTTTTTTAATCTTTCAATAATCATTCTATTTTCTTTATTTTCGAAAAAATCAATTACACTTTGTGCAATCCGGTCTCCAATTTCATCCACCAAAATCAAATCCATCAATGTCGCCTGACTCAATGCGTCAATGTTTTTATAATGTTTTGCTAATTTCTTGGCTACTGTTTCACCAACAAATCGGATTCCAAGGGCAAATAAAACGCGTTCGAAAGGAATGTTTTTTGAATTCTCCACACCCTTTACCAAATTTTCAGCAGATTTTTGAGCCATTCTTTCCAAAGGAAGAATTTGTTCAACGGTCAATTCATATAAATCGGCATAATTATGAACCAATCCATTGTTGAAAAGTAATGCTACCGTTTCTCCGCCAAGACCTTCAATATCCATAGCCTTTCGAGAAATATAATGCTGAATCCTGCCGATAATCTGTGGCGGACAACCATAAAAATTCGGACAATAATGATTCGCTTCGCCTTCACTTCGAACTAATGCTGTATGGCATTCCGGACAATCTGTGATGTATTTTGTAGGCTGCGTGTTTTCCGGGCGTTTGCTCAAATCAACGGCAATAATCTTAGGGATTATCTCGCCTCCTTTTTCCACATAAACGGTGTCTCCCACACGAATGTCCAATTTCTCAATTTGATCAGCGTTATGTAAAGATGCACGTTTGACAATAGTTCCAGCCAATTGCACCGGCTCTAAATTTGCCACCGGCGTAATTGCACCGGTTCTTCCCACCTGATAGGAGATGGAGTTCAATTTTGTCGAAACCTGTTCTGATTTGAATTTATAGGCAATCGCCCAGCGCGGGGATTTGGCTGTAAAACCCAATTCATCCTGATAGTGAAAAGAATTTACCTTTACCACTACCCCATCCGTTTCATAAGGAAGCGCATGTCGATGCGTGTCCCAATATTCTATGTATTGAAAAACTTCTTCCATGTTATGCGCCAATTTTGCTTCTTTTGGTGCTTTAAATCCCCATTGTCTGGCGGTTTCCAGTCCTTCAAATTGCGATTTGAAAGGAAGATTATTTCCAATTAAAAAATACAACAGGCAATCTAATGGTCTTTTGGCAACTTCGGCACTGTCTTGTAATTTCAAACTTCCGGAAGCCGTATTTCTGGGATTTGAATACGGCAATTCACCAATTTCGATTAAATCCTGATTCATCTTTTCGAAACCGGCAAAAGGCAAAATAATTTCACCCCGCACATCAAATTTCTCAGGAAAATTTCCTTTCAGCTTCAGCGGAATTGATTTTATGGTTTTGATATTATTAGTCACATCATCCCCTTGAAAACCATCGCCGCGAGTTACTGCACGTTTTAATTTTCCGTTTTCATAGGTAATGCTGATCGAAGCGCCATCGTATTTTAATTCACAGGTATATTCTAATGGAACATCTCCCAAAACTTTTTGAACGCGTTTTTTCCAGTCGATCAATTCTTCTTTGGAATAAGCGTTATCAAGAGAATACATCCGGTGTTCGTGAGCAACGGTTTGAAAATTTTTTGTAATTGCGCCTCCCACTCTTTGCGTAGGTGAATTTTCATCAAAGTATTCTGGATATTTATTTTCTAAATCCTGGAGTTGTTGTAATTTCAAATCAAATTCATAATCGGAAATTACCGGTTTATCCAACACATAATAATTATAATTGTGTTGATTTAATTCCTCTCTTAAAGTTTGAATCGTATTTTGAATATCCATAGAAAAAAAATTGGCTATTTTAGTTTTTGAAAAAGTGTACTAAAATAACCAAATTAAAAGAAACTGCAATACAATTATGACTCTATAATAGTATTTATTTGTTTGTATAAAAGACCATCACTTAAAAAAGAACCTTGCTGTATTAGTTCAAAAACGGAGGTGTTTCGCTCATCAGTAAACTCTTTTTTCCCTACTTTCATTTCAATGGTATCGGTAAACATGTTATCGCTAAGCCATTGCAATCCGTCTTTGGTCAGGAAATCAGTCTCCGGAACCAGCGATTTCAAAACAATGGATTGAACATAAGTATCAAAACAATGAAAAAGAAAAATATGATTTTTAGAAAAATGTTCTAAATATTCTGCTTTTGTCAAAACACCTTCCCAAACCAAGTCAGAAAAAACATCCAGTTCCTGTTCCGCCACTTCGGGTTTTTCAATTTTAATTTTGTCCCACTCCGCTTTATCAATTGCCTGAGTAGCTAAAAAATTAGTAAATTCAGGTACTAATTCTTCAAATTGTTCTTTTGTTAATCTTGAGTATTTCATTCGTGTATTTTGATTTTAACTTTTGATATTTTATTCCGATTTGGACTGGATAGCTACTAAAAAAGCCCTCTCGTCGGAGAGGGCAAATTTAATCAATTTTTTATCTTTTCTAGAAAATATATCTGATACCAAATTGGGCTTGCCATCTTGAAGCTAAGCTAGCATCATAACTGAAGGTTCTGGTTTGTGTTCCATTAAACGTATAGGTAGGAATATTGGCAGCATTAACACTAACACCTATTGGTTGTACACTGATCGGTTGTTGGATTAATCCCCAATCTGAGTTCAATAAATTTCCTACATTCAAAACATCAACACTGAATTGAACGGTATTTTTCTTTTCTGAAACTGAAGAAATCTTAAAATTGTAATCTTGCATTAATTTAAGATCCCATTTCCCTCTCCAGGGAGATAAAGCGCCATAGCGTTCTGCATACTGGCCTCTTCTTCCATTCAAATAATCATCTTGTTTAATGTAATTATCAAATGCTGTGCCTTGTCCTGCGCCAGAAAAAATCATAGTACTAATTTCAGCTGTAGTGGGGATATAAATTAAATCATTCCCAGACGCCCCATCATTATTGATATCTCCCCCGTAGGTATAATTGAAACGACCGCCTTGAGCGTATTCGAAAAAAGTGGAAACAGTAGTTGCCCATTTATCATTTCCATATTTCCATTTTTTTGAAGCTACACCAATAAAACGATGCGTATCACCATATTTAGAATTAGAAAGGACATCATTATTTACATTCCCTAAAGCAGGGTTAAAATTAAAAGCATCTCCTGTAATTTCTGCTTCGATGGAATTCACATCTTTAGATTTCAAATAGTTATAGGCTAAACTGGCAAACAATCCATTGTCAAATGTTTTTTGCACTTTAACCGAAGTGTTAAAGGCGCTTCCTTTCTTTGAATTAGTCAATACGTAAGCATGAGCTCTTGCAGGAAAACCATATTCATTCCAGGTACCGTAATCGTTAGATCCATAAATGAGTCTGCTATCAACACCATTCAATTGGCTTGTTGGTGTTTTCAATCCCCAATCCTGAACGTGGACAGCATTTATGTCTTTATTGTATGACATGTCTACCGTTAATACATAATTATTTTCAAACTTATGATCGATACCTAAACTGGTTCTCCAAACTTGAGGAAATTTAAAATCATGATTAACAACTTCATAGAAAAATGGATCCGTACCACCAACTTGATTGCCTATCCATACGAAGGGTAATTTTCCGGTAAAAATACCTGTTCCACCTCGCAATTGGGTTACTTTATTTCCATTTACATCCCAATTGAAACCTGCTCTTGGAGACCATAATAATGCATTTCCAGGCAGTTTTGTAGAATCAAAATGTACGGTGCTTCCGTCTTTTGGATCATAATAATTGATCGTCGGAACATATCCTTCTGAATTATCGGTATCAATAAATTTCTGAATTAAATTTGATGTATTAAAATACAATGGCTTATCTGCCCTTAATCCATAGATCAATTTGAAATTATCATTGATATTCCATTCATCCTGAACATAAAATGCCAATTGACCTACAGTAGTTTCAGCTAAATTCCAGCCCCCGTCCGTTCCATCCCGAAGTGCATTTTTTGTATTAAATGTCACTTGAGCAGCCGCAATTGCATCAGCATAATATCCATTTGCAATATTAGCATCAAAACCAGCCATATCTGTACTTCCAAAAACATCAAAACCATATCCCTTAAGATTGAATGAGTTTTTGAAAATGAATTTTTCGAATGAAAAACCTGCTGTATAGGTATGATTTCCTCTTACAATATTTAAATTATCTGTAACCTGAATTACTTTTTGATCCAATTTATTATTGATTGAAAAAGGCTCGTGTCCCGCAATTATATAAGGAGAACCATCTTTAGTAATGCTAATAACCGGTGCCGGTGCAGAAAAAGGTTTTCTAAAATCATTAAAATGCGTATAACCGGCCTGCAATTTATTGGTAATTACCTCGCTGAATTTAGAATTCAATTCCACTAAGAAAGAGTTAATCTGATTATTGATCTGATACCCTGACTTTTCAAACTGCATAGTATTGACATCCGGTCCTCTGCGAAGAATTGCTGTAGGATGTGCAGGTTTGTCTTTCGATGCATCCAGGAAATTATAAATAAAAGCCAATTTATGATTATCATTGATGTTCCAGTCAAATTTTATAATTCCTTTATTTGAATCTGAATTATGAGTAAATCCCTGGTACGCTCCTGTATCGTAACCTAACTTTCCCAATTCAGTAGACACGTGCATCAGATCAGTGGCTAAAACTCTGGATTCATTCACGCCTGTGGTACCATTTCCATCATTAGCAACAACATTTGAACCTAAATCGCTTCTTTTATCAATTTCATAATTAGCAAAGAAAAATAATTTGTTTTTAATAATTGGCCCCCCAATACTCAAACCCGCCTGAGTTTGCTCTAAAGAAGGAACAAATATCTTCTCTCCATGCACTTTACTACCCGTTAAATCCTGGTTTCTGTAAAAACTATAAGCGGTCCCATGAAATTCATTTGTACCTGATTTTGTCACTGCATTTACGGAAGCACCTGTAAAACCGGACAAAGTCACATCATAAGGAGCCGTAGCAACCTGAATCTGATCGATGGCATCCAGTGATATTGGTTGGGAACCCGTTTGTCCGCCCGGAGTTGCCGCATCTAACCCAAAAGGATTATTAAAAACAGCACCATTCAATGAATAATTATTGTACTGGTCATTTCTACCTCCAAAAGATCCTCCGCTGGCAGAAGGCTCCAAACGCGTAAAATCCTCAGCTGATCTTGAGATTGATGGCAATACTGCCAATTCTCTCCTGCCTATAGTAGTTTCAGCACCAGTTCTTCCGCTTTGAAAAATTTTATTTTTAGCGCCTACAACTTTTACTTCTTCTAACTTTTGGCTTTCATCTTCCAAAATAACATCTAACCCAAATGCTTTACCTAATTCAAGATACACATCGTCGAATTCCTGATTTTTGAATCCTATAAACGAAACTACAATTTTGTATGGTCCTCCAATTCTCATATTCAGCATATTGAATCTTCCATCGGCATTTGACAATGCAGAATATTTAGTTCCTGAAGGAGTATGCACCGCAAGTATAGTTGCTCCGGGAAGTAACTCATTGCCCGCACTTTTAACGCCCCCCCTAATACTAGATGTTGTAGTCTGGCCCACCATCATATGAAGACCAAATACAAAAAACAATACAGTAATAATTTTTTTCATTTATTTGAATGTTAGTTATTTCGGTCAAAATTAGCCAAAAAAAAATCACTCCTAAGAGTGATTTTTTAATTTTATTAACAAAATATTAACCAAATGTTATTTTTCAGCAACAATTTCATAAGGCAATTCAATAACTACATCTCTGTGTAATCTAACGCTGGCAGCATATTTCCCTGTACGTTTAACGATTCCACTAGTAATAAATTTTCTGTCAATTACTTGACCACCTTTTGCTAATGCTTCAGCGATATCAATATTCGTGATTGAACCGAATAATTTTTCACCACCTGCTTTTGCGAAAATTTTAATTTCGATAGCTTTTAAAGTTTCAGCCAATGCTTTAGCATCGTTTACCACTTTTTCCTCTTTATGAGCTCTTTGTTTTAGGTTTTCAGCTAACACTTTCTTTGCAGAAGAAGTTGCCAAATGGGCGTGACCTTGTGGGATTAAAAAGTTACGACCGTAACCATTTTTCACAGATACAACATCATCTTTAAAGCCTAAATTTTGTACGTCTTTTTTAAGTATAAGTTCCATAATTTCGCTTCTTTATTATTTTAGTAAATCAGCCACATATGGCATTAATGCTAAGTGACGTGCTCTTTTTACAGCAACAGACACTTTTCTTTGGTATTTCAATGAAGTTCCTGTTAAACGACGCGGAAGAATTTTCCCTTGTTCGTTTACAAATTTCAATAAGAAATCAGCATCTTTATAATCAATATATTTGATACCTGATTTTTTGAAACGACAGTACTTTTTAGTTTTGTTTGTTTCTATGTTCAAAGGCGTAAGATATCTGATATCTCCGTCTTTTTTTCCTGAAGCCGATTGTTGTAATGTTGCCATGATTAAGCTTTTGTAGATTTTAATTTAGTTCTTCTTCTTTCAGCCCAAGAAATAGCGTGTTTGTCTAAACTTACAGTTAAAAAACGCATTACTCTTTCGTCACGTCTAAATTCGGTTTCAAAAGCAATAAGAACTTCTCCTGCTACTTTGAATTCGAACAAATGGTAAAAACCACTTTTTTTGTTTTGAATTTCGTAAGCCATTTTTTTAAGGCCCCAGTCTTCTTTCGATACCATCTCTGCTCCTCTACTAGTAAGAAAATCTTCAAATTTGCTTACTGTTTCCTTTACCTGAACTTCAGATAAAACGGGATTTAAAATGAAAACAGTTTCATAATGATTCATAAAAAATTTATTTATTTGTTAATTTGGCTGCAAAAGTAATCAATTATTTTAAACAAACAATGATAATTTCACTTTATTCGTTGTATGGTAAAAAAAACCGATAAAGATTAGTTTTTTCAATAAATGATTATTAAATTTACTATTCCAAATCTTAAAATACAAAAATTATGAAACTTAATTGTGTAGTAGTTGATGACAGTTCGATCCAAAGAATGATCATCGCAAAGTTAGTGAATAATCATCCAAATTTACATCTAATTGGTGATTTTTCCAATGCAATTGAAGCGAGGAGTTGCATGTCAGTACATAATGTGGATTTAATATTTCTGGATATTGAAATGCCGGTGATAAGCGGTTTTGATTTTTTAGATGGTTTAAAAATAAAGCCACAAATTATCTTCATTACTTCTAAAGCAGAATATGCCATGAAAGCATTTGATTATGATGCGACTGACTATCTTCAAAAGCCAATTGCCATTGATCGTTTCAATGCATCGGTAAGAAGAGCGATCGACCTATATTTGCTTAAAAAAGAAAATAAAGAAGAAGAAGGTGAGCACATTTTTATTAAGAGCAATCTTAAAAAATTAAAAATTTTCACTTCCAAAATTAAATGGATTGAAGCCTTTGGTGATTACGTTAGGGTTGTTACGGAAGAAGACAGTAACTTAGTCCTTTCTACAATGAAATCATTTGAAAATGATTTATCCAAAGAAAAATTCATCAGAGTTCACAAGTCCTATATCATAAATATAGACAAAGTAGAACGTTTCAACAGCAAGTTTGCTGAAATTGGAATCACAAAAATACCATTGAGCAGAAATAAAAAAGAAGATTTAGTTAAAGCCCTATCATTTGCATAAAAAATTACTTTTAATAAAAATCGACATTTAGCGTAACTTTTATAGCTCTGTACTGAGCGACTGCCTCAAAACTATTCAATATCTTTTGAATAGTTTTTTTTGTGCTCACCAGAGAGGTATTTTGTGGAATCTTAATGATAATCGTTCGTATGTATTCATTTCTAATCCTATTTATACCCGGCTCCTCAGGACCCAATACCGGCATAGTAAGATTCTGACTTAGTACCTGATACAGCCACATTGCCCCTTCCTTTAATTTATCGAAATCGCGCTGCTTCATGGTCAGTTTTATAATTCTGAAATAAGGCGGATATTTATAAATCTGCCTGTCATACAATTGCTCCTTATACATTCCCAGATAGTCATTATTGGTAACCTGCTGTATCGTATTATGATTGGGATTATACGTTTGAATAATTACCTTTCCCTGTTTCTCACAGCGCCCTGCACGACCCGCCACCTGAGTCATCATTTGAAAACTTCTTTCGAATGCCCTAAAATCAGGATGATACAACATGTTGTCAGCATTCATGATTCCCACTAAACTTACGTTGTCAAAATCCAATCCTTTGGCAAGCATTTGCGTTCCGACTAAAATATCAATTTCCCTATTTTTAAAACTATCGATAATTTTCTCAAAACCAAATTTTCCACGCGTAGTATCCTGATCCATCCTTCCCGTTTTTGAATTTGAGAAAATAGAAATCAGTTCCTGTTCAATCTGCTCCGTTCCAAACCCTTTGGTAGTCAAATCAACACTGAAACACGCATGACAATGCGTAGGTTTCGCCATAGTATACCCGCAATAATGACAACGCAACTGGTTTTTATGTTTGTGATACGTCAAACTCACATCACATTGCTGGCATTGCGGCACATTGCCACAAGTAATACATTCCACTATTGGAGAAAAACCCCTTCTATTTTGAAACAAAATCACCTGTTCACCCAATGATAAAGCGGCATTGATTTCTTCAATTAAAACATCACTAAAATGTCCTGTCATTTTCTTACGAAAGTATTTGTCTTTCAAATCCACCAATTCAATATTTGGCATCATTACGTTTCCAAATCGTTTCGAAATTGACACTAAACCATATTTTTCCGATGTTGCATTAAAATAAGTTTCAATGCTTGGCGTTGCCGAACCCAATAATACTTTTGCCTGATGCAAATGAGCCAAAATTACTGCAGCATCACGCGCATGATAACGCGGTGCGGGATCCGCCTGCTTGAAAGTTTGTTCGTGTTCCTCATCGACAATTATGAATCCCAGATTATGAAAAGGTAAAAACAAAGCTGACCTCGCTCCTATTACTACTTGCGCTTTCTCTGAATTTACCAAAACCTGATTCCAGACTTCGATCCGTTCATTGTTGTTATATTTTGAATGAAAAACAGCTACTTTATTTCCAAAATAAGTTCTCAATCTTCCCACTAATTGCGTTGTCAAAGCAATTTCAGGCAATAAATACAATACTTGTTTTCCTGTTTCCAGATATTCTTCAATGAGTTTAATATAAATCTCGGTTTTTCCGCTGGAAGTTACGCCATGCAACAAGCAGACTTCTTTTTCAGTAAAAGACGCTTTAATTTCTTCAAAAGCATTTTGTTGTGCCTGACTTAACTGAAGTTGCTTTTCATTTAGCTTCCCATTGAAATTCACTCGGTCTTCCTGCAAAAAATAATCCTCAAATATTTCTTTCTCGATTAATGCCTTTATAATTGCAGAAGAGGACTGAGCCGCTTCAACCAATTTTTTTACGGGTATTGGTTTCTTTTCGACAGCGCTCAATTGAAAATAACACAAGACTATTTCCTTTTGTTTGTTGGCATTTTTCAAGGTTTCCAACAATTCACTCAAACCTGCGTTCGAATCGTATTTCGAATGCAAACGCACATAGCGAACCAACTTTGGCTTATAACTTTCTGAAATCGCTTCCTCAAGCACTATTATATTTTTGCTAATCAATTTTTGAATAACGGGAAAGATATTTTTTTTGTTTAAGATAGCTATAATATCTTGAACTTTAAGGGAACTTTGCTGTTGAAAAGCTTGATAAACCAGATATTCATCATCAGAAAGCAGACTTTCGTCCACAAACAAATCCTGCTTTTGAGAAATTATGGTTTCGCTTTCCAGCAAAAGTGCACTTGGCATGGCGCCACGATACACATCCCCAATAGCACACATATAATAGGAAGCAATCCACTGCCAATGTGCAATTTGAATTTCAGTAACTATAGGTTTTTCATCCAGAATCTGGTGAATTTCCTTAGCGTCGTATAAAGTGGGTTTATTTTGATGGATTGCTATGACCAGTGCCGTATAAATTTTACTTTTACCAAAAGGTACGGCCACGCGCATTCCTTTCTTTATATAATAAAATTCGGCTTCAGAAACGCTATAGGTAAAGGTTTTGGCAAGAGAAAGTGGTAAAATTACTTCGACGAAATGCATTTTTAGATTTTAGATATTGTTATTATTTGGACGGGCATCGCATTCATTGCAGTTGAATTAATTTTTCACCCTGTACCAATATTGTGTTCGTCCAAACAATGATATTCCAATAAAACCACGAACTTTAAGTTTGTCATTTGATTCTAAAGTAATAAAACATTTATAAAGTTTCCCGTTTTTAGGATCTAAGATTTTACCCTTAGTATACACGTCTCCGTCTTTTTTCAATCCTTTAATTACAATCATCCCAAGAATAGGTTTGTTTTTATCCTCACCGGAACAATTAGTACAAACTTTATTTCTATGTTCTTCTTCAAAAATTTCAATCACTTTGCCATAAATTTTTCCGTATTTCTCATAGATCTGCACTATTGATTTGGCTTTTCCCGTTTCATCGTCAATAGTTTTCCATTTACCAACAACAGTTTGATTTTGGCCATAGACAATGGCAACAAAAAACAATGTTATAAAAACCAATTTACTTTTTTTCATGCTGTTTGTTTTTTTGCTCTCGCAAGTTAAAGACCACAAATAAATTAATTGTAAAATTAAACATTAAAAAGGAAAAGATTGTAATGAATAACAAGAAATAGCTTCCTAACTTCATGGGATCGAATCCCGAAAATTATTTATAAAAGAAATGTTTCGTCCGTTATTACGAAATCGTTTGAAACTTTAAACTTTGCCGCTTTACATTTTTGTCACCCGAAATAAAATCAATAAATTAGCCACTTGAAATCCTATACAACATAACAATGAAAAACACTGCGCTTACGCACATACACGAGAGTTTGGGAGCAAAAATGCTTCCGTTTGCCGGATACAATATGCCTATTTTATATGAAGGTGTGAATGCAGAACATGAAACCGTTAGAAATGCCGTGGGTGTTTTTGATGTTTCTCACATGGGTGAATTTTTGCTTACCGGACCAAATGCGTTGGCTTTAATACAAAAAGTAACTTCTAATGATGCCTCCACTTTAACAATTGGAAGAGCACAATATTCTTGTTTACCAAACAATGACGGCGGAATCGTAGATGATCTGATCGTTTACAAAATGAAAGAAGAACAGTATTTATTAGTGGTAAATGCTTCGAATATTGATAAAGACTGGGACTGGATTGCTGCACATAACGATTTGGGTGTAGCAATGAGCAATTTGTCTGATGATTATTCATTATTGGCGATTCAGGGTCCTAAAGCTGTCGAAGCCATGCAGTCGTTGTCTTCGTTAGATTTGGCTGCTATTCCTTATTATCATTTTGAAGTGGGCGATTTTGCAGGAATTGATAACGTAATAATCTCAGCGACAGGCTATACTGGATCTGGAGGATTTGAGATTTATTGCAAAAATTCAGAAGTGGAACAAATTTGGAATACCGTTTTTGAAGCTGGTGCCCCTTTTGGGATTAAACCGATCGGTCTTGCCGCTCGTGACACCTTACGACTGGAAATGGGATTTTGTTTATACGGAAATGACATCAACGATAGCACTTCTCCACTTGAAGCTGGTTTGGGCTGGATCACTAAATTCACAAAGGAATTTACCAATTCAGAAAATCTGAGAAAACAAAAAGAAGCGGGAGTTTCTAAAAAGTTAGTGGCTTTTGAAATGCAGGAACGTGCCGTTCCAAGACATGATTATGAAATCGTTGATACTTCAGGAAATCCAATAGGAATCGTAACTTCCGGAACCATGTCCCCATCAATGAATAAAGGAATCGGTTTAGGTTACGTTACAACCCAAAACAGCGCTTTAGACAATGACATATTTATCAGAATCCGTAAAAATGACGTTCCCGCCAAAGTGGTAAAACTGCCTTTTTACAAGAAATAAAAATAAATGAAAACAATTTCACTTGTATTATTCTTGACTGCATTTTCATTATTTGGTCAAAATGATGTCAAAACTTGTGAAATACTTTCTAAAATAAATGCGTTAATTCAGCGTGAACATATTAATCCAAAACCGGTAGACGACAGTTTATCGGTTTTTGTTTTTGATCGTTTTATTGACGAACTTGATCCTTCCAGAAATATTTTCCTAAAATCAGAATACGATACCTTATCTCAAAAATACCGCCTGAATATCGACAACCTGATCAAAGATAAAGCGTGTGGTTTTCTAAGCGATATTGTTTCAGTGTACAAAAAAGATCTTTTAAGAAATAAGCACCTTTTAGAAAGAATTGATAAAGAAACCATCGATTACGAAGGAAAAGACACGATTCGGTTTTATAAAAAAGCATACCCAATCTATTTGCTGGACAATCAGGTGGAGAAAGTCTGGAGAAAAAAAATTCGATATGAAATTCTCGATGATATGGCTCAGGTAAGTAAAAATCTGGATTCTATTAAAACCAATTTTAATGCCCTGGCACTGCATTCTAAAAATACAGTTATACAAAATGAACTTTGCAGAATAAATAGCATTTTAGAAAATGAATCGAACCTGGAAGAAAGCCTTTACAACCATTTTTGCAGTTACTTCGACCCACACACTGCCTATTTTAGCGATGACTCCAAGTCAAATTTTGTAGCTTCATTATCAAAAGAGCATTTATCATTGGGACTGAATGTCAGCTTAAATGAAAAAAGCGAAATTATTGTAGGTGAATTAGACCCCAATGGTCCTGCATTTCTAACCGGAAAAATAAAAAAAGGAGATCAGATTGTTTCGATTTCAAACCTAAAGGAGACTTTATTGGTTTCCTGTGCTTCATTGGAGTCCATTTCGAATATGATTCTCTCAGACGCCAACAAAAACATTGTATTAACACTGCGACGCAATTCCGGAAAAAGCTTTGAAGTACTTGTAGAAAAGCAGGTCATAAAAGACGAAGAAAATACCGTCTACAGTTTTATTGTGGAGAAAGACATCAAAATAGGGTATATAAAAATCCCTAGTTTTTATGCTGATATAGAAGGCAACAGCGGCAAAGGCTGTGCTCAGGATGTTGCCAAAGAAATAATCAAATTACAAAAAGACAACATCAAGGGATTAGTTATCGACCTGGTGGATAATGGGGGCGGATCGATGGAAGAAGCCATAAAATTAGCTGGCATATTTATTGACGAGGGTCCAATATCCATAGTAATTGACAATAAAAAAGTACAAACCACCATTGACGATCCCTTTAAAGGAATGCTTTACAAAGATCCAATTGTACTTCTGATAAATGGTAATTCGGCATCAGCAAGCGAGTTTTTCGCATCGGTTCTTCAGGACTATCACCGCGCGTTATTGATCGGAAGCACTACTTTAGGTAAAGCAACCATGCAAACCATAGTTCCCTTAGAAGAAAATGACAATGAGAATTTTGTTAAAGTAAGTATCAATAGATTTTACAGAATTACAGGAAAGAGCCATCAAAGTGTGGGCGTTTTTCCAAACGTACAAATGCCGGAAATCTATGAAACAATTTTTCAAAAAGAGCAGGACTTCCCCACGGCTTTCAAAAATGACAGCATTGAAACTTTTATTAAATTCAAACCGTACGTGAAAAATAATTTGATACAAAAAATAGAACAAAAGAGCCAACTGCGAATTCGTAACGACTCTTATTTTAATGCAATTAACACGATCAATAAAAGAATCGATGATTTGGTAAACCAACCCAAAAAAGCAATACCATTGACCATTGAAACGGTTTTTGAAGAGCAAAATGAAGTCAGTGCCTTATGGGAAAAGATCAATACTTTTGATTCCGCAAGCATTAATCTGAATGTGTACAATTCAAATTTAAATACACTCCTTCTCGCCGTTCATCCATCAGAAAAAAATAACAATCAATTCCAATTGGATGCACTAAAAAAGAATCATTATTTGAATGAAGCCATTACAATAATTGAAGATTATAATACCTTAAAATAAAACAATACCACTAATTTATTTAATTCGTCAAAAGAATTTGATTTGATTTTGGTAAAATAACTAATAACTGTATTTTTGCAGTTCAAAATAATAAACTAGCAATGGGAAGAGCGTTCGAGTTCAGAAAAGGAAGAAAAATGAAACGTTGGTCAGCAATGGCCAAAGCATTTACCAGAATTGGTAAAGATATTGTAATGGCTGTAAAGGAAGGCGGACCAAATCCTGATGCCAACTCAAGATTAAGAGCTGTTATTCAGAATTCCAAGGCAGTCAATATGCCGAAAGAAAATGTAGAACGCGCCATCAAAAAAGCAACAGATAAAGACACTGCGAATTATAAAGAAGTTTTATTTGAAGGATATGCACCCCATGGAATTGCAATTCTGATTGAAACAGCTACCGACAATAACAACAGAACTGTTGCCAATGTCAGAAGTTATTTTAACAAATGTAACGGCACACTGGGAACACAAGGTTCGGTTGAATTTATGTTTGATCATACTTGTAATTTTAGGATTCCGGCAAACGGAATTGACCCTGAAGAATTGGAATTAGAATTAATCGATTTTGGTGCTGAAGAAGTTTTTGAAGACGAAGACGGTATTTTAATTTATGCGCCTTTTGGAAGTTTTGGGACCATTCAAAAAGAATTAGAAAACAGAGAATTGGAAATTCTTTCTTCCGGATTTGAAAGAATTCCTCAAATAACTAAAAAACTGTCTGAAGCTGAAATGGCTGATGTAGAAAAACTAATTGAAAAACTGGAAGAAGATGATGACGTGATGAACGTATATCACACGATGGAAGAATAAATGTAAGCCTATCACAATGCTGTCTTATGAGCAGTTGCAAACTCCGGATCGCTCCGGAGTTTTTTGTTTTTATAATCTCCGCACCGTCCTTCCTGCTGACCAGGAAACGAAATGCCCCATAAAACACAAACTCCATCAGCTTTCAGTTGATGGAGTTTTTTTTATAGTTAAAACAGTATATTCTATTTTATAAATTCAATTTTTTGAGCTTCTTCTTCGTTGATACTATCAAAGAATCCTTGTTCATTCATCCAGTCATCGCTGAATACTTTACTCATATAACGAGAACCATGATCCGGAAAAATGGCAATTACATTACTGTTTTCATCAAATTCACCCTCATCAGCATATTGTTTTATGGCCTGCATTACCGCTCCGGAGGTATATCCTACAAATAAACCTTCTTTTCTGGTGATTTCCCTGGCAGCATGCGCACTTTCTTCGTCAGTAACTTTCATGAACTTATCAATAAGATCAAAATCAGTTGCAGATGGAATTAAGTTTTTACCTAAACCTTCAATTCTATAAGGATAGATTTCATCGTTATCGAATTCTCGGGTTTCGTGGTATTTTTTTAATACTGAACCGAAAGCATCAACTCCAAGAATTCTAATATTGGGATTTTGTTCTTTTAGGTATTTTGCTGTTCCGGAAATCGTTCCTCCTGTTCCGCTACAAGCAATAAGGTGAGTGATTTTACCATTGGTCTGTTTCCAAATTTCAGGACCGGTAGATTTATAATGTGCATCAATATTCAATTGATTGAAATATTGATTGATGTATACAGAACCCTTCGTTTCTTCATGCAAGCGTTTCGCTACATTATAGTATGAACGCTCATCATCAGCGGAGACATGTGCCGGACAAACATAAACTTTCGCTCCCAAACTGCGTAGCATGTCTATTTTATCTTTAGATGATTTAGAACTTACTGCAAGAATACAGTTATACCCCTTTATGATACTTACCATCGCCAAACTAAAACCAGTATTCCCTGATGTAGTTTCGATAATAGTATCCCCAGGAGATAAAATCCCTCTTTTTTCAGCTTCTTCGATTATGTATAATGCGATTCTATCTTTAGAAGAATGTCCCGGATTAAAAGCTTCTACCTTTGCATAGAAATTACCTTCTAACTCTTCGGTGACTTTATTTAGCTTAATAAGTGGGGTGTTACCTATTAATTCTAAAACATTATTATAAGCGTTTATTTCTTCTTTCATAAAAAAATAGTTAGTCGCAGGTAATTTTTAATTCAACCACGAACGATGCAAATTTAACAAAAAAATTCTAATTACTTTTTAATTTTCTCTAAATCTAATAAAAAACTAAATTCTTTTGCTAATTCCTTTATAGCTTCAAACCTCCCGGACGCTCCTCCGTGACCAGCATCCATATTAGTATCAAGATATAAAACATTCGCATCCGTTTTCATTGTTCGCAATTTCGCAACCCACTTCGCTGGTTCCCAATATTGTACCTGTGAATCATGAAGACCTGTAGACACATACATATTGGGATAATTTTGTTTCTTGATATTATCGTAAGGAGAATAGGACAACATGTATTGGTAATATTTCTTTTTATTTGGATTCCCCCATTCATCATATTCTCCGGTCGTAAGAGGTATGCTGTCATCAAGCATCGTAGTAATTACATCCACAAAAGGAACCTGCACTACTACTCCATGATACAATTGAGGGGCTAAATTCACCACAACTCCCATTAATAAACCTCCGGCAGAACCACCTTCGGCATATAAATGTTCGGGTGAAGTGTATTTTTGATCAATCAGAAATTTAGAACAATCGATAAAATCAGTAAATGTATTTTTCTTTTTTAACAACTTTCCGTCTTCATACCATTGCCTTCCTAAATCTTCACCACCACGAATGTGTGCTATCGCAAATACAAATCCTCTATCCAGTAATGTTAATCGTGTAGAAGAGAACGTGGCATCCATAGAATGTCCATAAGAACCGTAGGCATATTGCAACAAGGGATTATTTCCGTCTTTTTTCAATTCTTTTCTGTAGACCATCGAAATTGGAATTTTGGTTCCATCTTCGGCAGTTGCCCAAACACGTTCTTCTTTATAATTATTTTTATCGAATTTCCCGCCAAGAACCTGTTGCTCTTTTTTTACCTCTTTTTCCTTGGTTCGCATATTAAAATCAATAACCGAAGAGGGAGTTGTCATAGATTGGTAGCCATAACGTAAAATTTCCGTTTCAAAATCTACATTGGCTGTCGTATAGGCTGTATAGGTCTCGTTTTCAAAAGGCAAATAATATTCCCCTGCTCCGCCCCAAGGCATAATTCGGATTTTATTCAAACCATTCGACCGTTCTTCAACCACTAGATAATTCGCAAAAATTTCGATATCTTCCAATAAAACATCTTCTCTATGTGCAATAACTTCGGTCCAATTTTCTTGCGATGTGGCTGTTTCTGGCGTTTTCATCAATTTGAAATTTTCCGCTTTGTCTTTATTTGTTAAAATATAAAAACTGTCTTTATAATGATTGATGCTGTATTCAACGCCTCTTATTCTTTTTTGAAAAATTTCAAATTTCCCATCCGGAGTGTCAGCATTTAAGATTCTATATTCTGTTGTCAGTGTACTTCCAGACTCAATTGCAAGGTATTTTTTAGATTTGGATTTTGCGATTTCGACATTATAAGTATCGTCTTTTTCAAAATACACCAATACATCATCCGCTTGTTTTGATCCTAATTTATGTTTAAAGATCTTGTCGGATCGCAAGGTAACTTCGTCTTGCGAAGAATAAAAAATGGTATGATTGTCATTTGCCCAAACAGCAGTTCCGGTAACTTTTTCTATTGTATCTTCTAAAATTTCGTTGGTTTCCAAACTCTTAACCTGAATGGTATATATTCTTCTTCCGACAGTATCCGTACTAAAAACAGCTAATTTATTATCCGGACTTATGCTCAGACCTCCTAATTGGAAATAGGGCTGACCTTTAGCCAATTCATTACAATCAAACATGATTTCTTCTTTTGACGAAAGACTTTCCTTTTTTCGGGAATAAATAGGGTAATTTTTTCCGGTTTCAAAACGGGTTATGTAGTAATACCCATTATATAAATAGGGAACAGACTCATCATCTTCCTTAATTCTACCCTTCATTTCTTCAAACAATTCCTTTTGAAAATCTTTGGTATGGTCCGTCATTTTATGATAATACTCATTCTCTTTATTCAGATAATCAATAACTTCCGGATTTTCTCTGTCGTTCAACCAAAAATAATCATCAATTCTTGTATCCCCTAAGTTCTCTAAAGTTTTTGGAATCCTTTTAGCAACTGGCGGTTGTATATTTTCTGGCATTGTTTGCGCGTTTATTTTAATAAGTGAAGCTACAAAAATAACACAAAGACATTTTAAAACGATTCAATTTTCTATCTAATTTAACATGCTTATTAGACCGAATGTAGTAATTTCGTAATTCATAATTAAAATTTATCAAAATGGATTTAATGGGAATGATGGGAAAACTAAAAGAAACCCAACAAAAAATAGAAGACACTAAAAAACGTTTAGACACTGTCCTTATAGATGAGCAAAGCACTGATGGTCTATTAAAAGTTACTTTGACAGCCAATAGAAAAATAAAATCAGTCACAATTGATGATTCTTTATTGGAAGATAAAGAGCAATTAGAAGATTATTTGATTCTGACTATAAATAAAGCGATTGAAAATGCAACCAGGGTAAATGAAGCGGAACTTGATGCTGTGGCAAAAATGGACATGCCAATGATTCCAGGAATGGACAATCTTTTTAAATAAAAAAATTTCAAGTGTACGGTTTAACGTTTTTGACAGTGCTCAAAACTTTAAACCGTCCCCTCTTGAAACAAATCCTTTAAACCACTATACTAATTTTTGCAGTGTTTCCATAACATAGGTATGCATCACTTCACGATAATCAAGGTGTGTTACTATTCTCAACTTTCCATTGCCCATAGAACTGATTGAAATATTTTTTTGTTTTAATAATTCAATTAAATTCTTTTCAATGCAATTCGGTACTAATGAAAAAATCAAGATATTAGTCTCGACCGGTTCAACCGAAGCTACCCAACTTACCTTTTTTAATACTTCGGCAATTTCTTTAGCTCTCCTATGGTCGTCGGCAAGACGCTCAATATTATTATCGAGAGCGTAAATTCCGGCTCCCGCCAAATAGCCTACCTGACGCATTCCGCCACCTAATATTTTTCGGATTCGCAACGCCCTGTGAATGGTAGCTTTATCAGCCAGTAAAACCGAACCAATTGGTGCCCCCAATCCTTTAGACAAACAGACAGAAATAGTATCGAATAATTTCCCAAATGCCTTTGGATCGTGTTTTTTAGCGACCAACGCATTCCAGATTCGGGCGCCATCCATATGAAATTTCAAATTATTAGCATCGCAAACCTGCTTTATTTTTTGTAAATCTTCCAATTCATAACAGGCACCACCCCCTTTATTGGTTGTATTTTCCACACAAACCAAACTCGTTAAAGGACTGTGATAAAACTCCGGATCATTAATCGCACCGGCGACTTGTTCAGCAGTTATCATTCCGCGGTTTCCGTCTAGTAAACAACAGGAAACACCGCTGTTAAATGAAACACCACCACCTTCGTAATGATATATATGCGCATATTTATCAGCAATTAATTGCTCGCCCGGTTGTGTATGCAATTTTATCGCCGTTTGGTTTGCCATAGTGCCTGATGGAAAAAAAAGCCCTGCTTCCATCCCGAACATTTCGGCAACTTTAGCTTCCAGTTCAATAACAGTCGGGTCTTGTTTGTATACGTCATCTCCTACTTTGGCATTCAACATATGCACTAACATTTCGCGAGAAGGTTTGGTTATCGTATCGCTAACTAAATTTATTTCCATATTCTAAAAACTATATCTTATTTTTGTGTCACAAAATTACATAATACCGTTTGTTAATTCAAACTAGTTCAGTTAAAACTAAACTAAATGAATGATATAACGGCATTTTTTATAAATATTTGAAAACAGACCTATTTAATTATTATAATTTATGACAACTACCGAACAAATAAAGGGTATTGTAGAGCGCCTTGGTGCGTTGAGGAGGTATCTTTGACGTTGATGCCAAACTAATTGAAATTTCAAACGAAGAAGAGAAAACTTTTGCTCCCGATTTTTGGAACAATGCAAAAGAAGCTGAAATCATTGTAAAAAATCTTAGAAATAAAAAAAAGTGGATTGAAGATTACAACAAAGCAGTCGAAATGACTGACGAGTTGCAACTGGCCTATGATTTTTATAAAGAGGGAGAACTTACTGCTGAAGAATTAGACGAGCAATACGCCGTAACCCAAGCTCATATTGAAGCCATAGAATTCAAAAACATGCTTTCGGACGAAGGAGATACTTTGAGTGCTGTTGTACAAATAACCGCTGGTGCCGGCGGAACTGAAAGTTGCGATTGGGCGGAAATGCTGATGCGTATGTATATGATGTGGGGCGAAAAATACGGTTATAAAATAAAAGAACTGAATTTCCAAAAAGGAGAATCTGCGGGTATTAAAACCGTAACACTCGAATTTGAAGGCGATTATTCTTTTGGCTATTTAAAAGGAGAAAACGGCGTACACCGATTGGTTCGGATATCCCCTTTTGACAGTAATGCCAAGCGGCACACTTCATTTGCTTCCGTTTATGTGTATCCGCTTGTAGATGACAGTATCGAAATTGATATTAATCCTGCCGATATTGAAATTACAACCTCGCGATCCAGTGGTGCAGGAGGCCAAAATGTAAATAAAGTGGAAACCAAAGTACAATTGTTTCATAAACCAACGGGAATCCAAATACAATGTTCTGAAACACGGTCACAACAAGATAACAGACAACGTGCCATGCAAATGTTACGATCTCAATTGTATGAAATTGAGTTAAAAAAGAAACAGGCACAACGCGCTGATATCGAAGCCGGAAAAATGAAAATAGAATGGGGTTCCCAAATCAGGAATTATGTGATGCAGCCCTACAAGTTAGTCAAAGATGTTCGTACCGGTTATGAGACCAGTAATGTCGACGGCGTTATGAATGGAGAAATTGATGAATTCCTGAAAGCCTATTTAATGATGATGGGACAGAAGGAAGAAGAATAAATCTTTCCTTGCCCTGTTCTTATGGGATACTTTCAAGTGAAAACAAATGATAAAAAATCTTCTCTACTTTCGTTTATCGAAATGTTTGAGAGGATTTTTTTTTTAATTCTAACAACTTTTTTTATTCGTTTGCAATAGGACTATTTACAAACCGTTTTTCAAAACATTTAAATTACCCATTATAATCGTTGGGTTTCGTTTAGGATCCAACCAATTTACCATTCTCTTCATAATTTCCTCATTAATAGCGACGCAACCAGCGGTAAAAGAAGATTTTTTGACAGCCAAATGAAAAAATATTGCGCTCCCTTTTCCTTTTATAATTGGGTTTGTATTGTATTCTATAACCAAACAATACTTGTAGGCATCGGTATTTAATAATAGATTTTCATACGACTTTGCATTAGTAGGGCCTTTTACATGGGTATTGTAGTCCTCTGAATTGGGATCGTCAATCCATTTATCATCCGCAGTGGTTTGTTGGTTTTCCAATAGTGTGTTTCGTTGTTTTTCATACGCATATAATTTTCCCAAACGAAATATTCCTGTCGGGGATTTCCCATCGCCTTCCCTTTTATTCCCTGGCGTGGCAAAACCATTCTTACCTATCCCAACGGCTATCGGATCCTGTTTTACAACCCACTTCTTATCTTTTTTCTCTAAGGCTACGAAAAAAGCGTTATAATTTTCCGGCTGATCATTATACACCACCAGCAACTGTCCGCTATTTTCTAATTTACTTTTATTATGAGCTGCAATCAATACTGCATTTTCAATCACATCAGTATTTGTTTGAGCCTGCAGATCATGACAAAAAAACAGTACTGCAGGTAAAAATAAAAATCGGTTTAAAAGTTTCATTTTATTGAGGTATAGTATGCAACAGCCGGTAATAAGACCACACCGGCATTATAAATTCGATTATATTTTCACCTGCAAACATAGCAAATTAATCGGATAACCATCCGCTGTTCCAGAATCGATTATTAAAAAGCTAATTGTAAAACCTATAGCCATTCAATCAATGAAACCCCGACGCCAACAGTAGTTTGCAGGTTATTATAATCGATTAGCGTTTCACCATAACCATGAGAGACTAACAAATACCCTTTGAGATTATTTCTAATCGGATACGACCAGGAAAAAGAGGCGTTCCCTCTGGATTTTGAATTAAAATTCAGATTATGACTGCCAATAAAGGAAAGTATATTTCCATTTTTGGTGTAGATAACATTCACATCGCCTCGTCCAACATACTCTGAAATATCCGGATTATCATCCTTTCCGGCAGGCATTCGAAACCAGGGCCTAACATAAACAGTCCAATTTTTGCGCTCCAATCCGGCATGAAGAATAATCCTGTTCCAGCTCCGGGAATAAGGATCGCTTTTTCCATTGGATTCATGATTGAATGCTGCACCTAGCATTCGGGCTTTAAAACCAAAAATTTTAAATTTAACAGGAACATTCAAAATCATTTCCGGTTCATAATTAACTTCCCTAAATGGACGCGAAAGTTTAGTGTTATAGATTTGCCAATGCGATATTTGCGTGTAGGCAACCCATAAATCACCAAGCCCCCAAAAAACACCCTGTAAAATTTTCGTCTTAAAACTCAATTGAAATTTAGTCTCAATACTACTATAGTCAATGGCTTCCGGTGCAATGTAATCAGGATCTATATTTCCTGAATGCGGTTGTACATTAACGTTATTTGACCATCGAATGGGTAACACATACATTGGTTTATACGGAGTAACCAAAAATGTCCCCCGTACTGAAGTAGTATCCAACTCCCAACGTTCAGTCAGATTCCGGAGCTGTGTTTTACTATTAAACAAGGCCTGAATCTGCGCATTTACAGTAAAACAAGAAAAGAAAAATATAAAAACAGAGCTCTTTATTCGTAGTAATTCCATAACATATAGTGGTATATTAACCCGCAAAACTAATTGTTTAAAGCCACCATTTGTTGCATATTTATTTTTATTAGTTGCATAAATCCCACTTATAATCGTGTTAAAGAATCGCGAAAGATTAGGAATTATAAACCCAATTTGTTTTATTTGACGGCTATAACAAAACCAAATCCAATTTACGCTTAATGAAATCCTATTCAATCCAAGAAATAAATGAAATTTTAAAAGGAGTTATTGTCGGAAGCACTTTCCAAAACATCACTGCTCCTGAACAACTTGAAGTAGCTAACGAATCCGAAATTTCTTTTATCGGAAACAAAAAATACGAAAAACTTTGGGCAACTTCCAAAGCAGCCGTAGCGGTTGTAAACGAGGATATTTCAATAGAACCAGGAGAAAACAGAGCTTTCATTAAAGTAAAAAATGCCGATTTGGCGATGTCACAAGTACTAGCACTTTTTGCCCCTCCCACCCCACTATTCACTATTGCTATTCATCCCACTGCGGTTATAGATCAAACCGCAATTATTTGTAATGGTGTTCAAATCGGTGCAGGCTGCTATATAGGACCTAAAGTTGTACTCGGAGATAATACAACAGTATACCCAAATGTTACTATTCTGGATGACTGTACCATAGGAAAAAATACTGTAATATGGTCCGGATCAGTAATCAGAGAGCGTTGTCACATCGGAAATGATTGTATTATACATCCCAATGCAACAATTGGAGCAGATGGTTTCGGTTTTCGTCCCGATCCCGAAAGAGGTTTGGTGAAAATCCCACAAATTGGAAATGTAATTATAGGCAATAATGTTGAAATTGGTGCCAATACTTGCGTTGACCGAGGAAAATTCAGTTCGACTGTTTTAGGTGACGGCTGTAAAATTGATAATTTAGTCCAGATTGGTCATAACAGTAAATTGGGCCGTTTTTGCATTATGGCCGGAAATAGCGGACTAGCTGGCTCAGTAACATTAGGAAACGGGGTTATCATTGGCGGAAGCGCTTCTATAAAAGACCACACAACTATTGGCGATGGTGCCATTGTAGGTGCTGGTTCCGGTGTTACAGGAGATATTCCTGCAGGAAAAACCATGTTAGGTTATCCGGCTGTTGAAGCTCGCGATGCATTAAAACAATGGGCCATTTTGAAAAGACTCGTAAATGAATCCAAAAACAAATAATCACTTTTTTTTATTAAATTCATAAAAAAACAGGAGTTCGCTTCTGTTTTTTTGTTTTAATACCAAATATAGGTTCGATTTTCTTTCTAAACCAATTAAAATAATAAAATTTTATTTAGTTGGATTTTGTATTTTAGCGCAAACTATTTTTTAATTCTTTCATCATGGATTTGAACTTCAACAAAAACGAAGACCACAATAAACTTTTACTTTCGGCATTGCGACAAAAATTAAGCCTGGTAAAATTGGGCGGCGGTGAAAAACGTATTCAAAAATTACACGCTGAAGGCAAAATGACTGCCAGAGAGCGTATTGATTATTTGCTTGATGCCAAAGGGCAAAGCATAGAAATTGGCGCATTTGTTGGTGAAGGAATGTATGCAGAACACGGTGGTTGTCCTTCTGGGGGCGTTGTGGTTAAAATAGGTTATATACAAGGAAAGCAATGTATTGTAGTTGCCAATGATGCTACCGTAAAAGCTGGTGCCTGGTTTCCAATCACCGCTAAGAAAAATTTACGTGCACAAGAAATTGCGATGGAAAATCGTTTGCCTATCATTTATTTGGTTGATAGCGCAGGTGTTTATTTGCCTTTACAGGATGAAATTTTCCCGGACAAAGAACATTTTGGTCGGATTTTTAGAAATAATGCTCAAATGAGCAGCATGGGAATTACCCAAATCGCTGCCGTAATGGGAAGCTGTGTTGCTGGCGGTGCCTATTTGCCAATTATGAGCGATGAAGCTTTAATTGTTGAAAAAACGGGAAGTATTTTCCTGGCTGGAAGTTATTTGGTGAAAGCGGCGATTGGCGAAAGCATTGATAACGAAACATTAGGCGGAGCAACAACACATTGTGAAATTTCGGGTGTGACGGATTACAAAGCCAAAGATGACAAAGACGCACTAGACAAAATAAAAAATATAGTTGACAAAATTGGTGATTTTGATAAGGCGGGTTATAGCCGAATAAAAGCCGAAAAACCGGCTTTAGACGAAAATGAAATCTATGGCATTTTGCCAAAAGCCCGTAATGAACAATATGATATGATGGAAATCATCAAACGTTTGGTTGATAACTCCGAGTTTGAAGCGTATAAAGACGGTTACGGACAAACCATTATCACTGGTTATGCCAGAATAGACGGTTGGGCAGTGGGAATTGTTGCCAACCAACGAAAAGTGGTAAAAACAAAGAATGGCGAAATGCAGTTTGGGGGCGTAATCTATTCTGATAGTGCAGACAAAGCCACCCGATTTATCGCAAATTGCAACCAAAAGAAAATTCCTTTAGTGTTTGTTCAGGATGTAACCGGTTTTATGGTAGGATCCAAATCAGAGCATGGCGGAATTATAAAAGATGGGGCGAAAATGGTAAACGCGGTCAGTAATTCGGTTGTTCCAAAATTTACCGTTATTGTAGGAAACTCCTACGGCGCAGGCAATTATGCCATGTGCGGTAAAGCCTATGACCCCAGATTAATTTTTGCATGGCCAAGTGCAGAATTAGCCGTAATGGGCGGAACGCAGGCTGCTAAAGTACTGGCACAAATTGAAGCTTCTTCACTTAAAGCAAAAGGAGAAGTCGTAGATGAAACCAAAGAAAAGGAATTATTTGATAAAATAAAGGCCCGATACGACGAGCAGGTCTCCCCTTATTATGCTGCCTCCAGATTATGGACAGACGCCATAATTGATCCTTTAGACACGCGAAAATGGATTTCTATGGGTATTGAAGCGGCCAACCATTCGCCCATCGAGAAGAAATTTAATTTAGGTGTCATTCAGGTTTAGATTCCGGCTGACAGCATTTAAATCCTGGTTTTCAGTCATCGGTCTGCTGCGTAATATCCAATGTTAAAGGGGCCGCTTTAAAAGTCTTCGTGACTAAAACATCCGTTACAAAACATGAGAAAAATAGTTCTATTCGTCTTTACAGCCGCATTCTTTGTTCAATGTGCTTCCACAACAAAGTACAACAAACATTTGAACGATTTGATAGCGGAAGGGAAGTTACAATCTGATGTTGATTATACCTATCGAAAATTACAGGAATTCCACCCCAATTTATACTGGTATATTAGTAAGGAAGCTTTAGATTATAAATTCGACAGCCTAAAATCAACCCTTACAAAACCAATGACCCGTTTTAATTTTTACAAGAAATTAAGTCCCGTGGTAGCTGCAGTCCGACAAGGACACTCGGTCGTTTATCCACCAACGAAATTATTGACAAAGAGAGCAACCAAAGCATTAATTAAAAAAGGAACAGGCCCTTTTTCACAATTTGATTTTGAACTTTTCAATGAAAAATTATATGTTGTAAAAAACAAATCCTACAACAAAACGATACAAGCAGGAACAGAGGTTGTTGCCGTAAACGGCACAAAACCAATTGATTTAATCCACGAATACACCCAGTACTATAGTTCTGACGGTTATAATATCACTTACAAAACCAATTTTTCAGGCAAACGGTTTGCTACACTATTCTCTAATGAAAATGGAATTAAGGATAGTCTACAATTTGATTTCAAATTTAATAACAGCCTAAAAACGATTACAATCAAAAGAAAAAAGGAAGATACAACGGACTCCCTTTCTAAAAAAATCAAAAAAAAACGAGCTGCTAAGGATAAGACCAAATCAAAAGAGAACAGAAAAAAGAAAAGGGTTAATGGTTATTATTCTATTGAAAAAAATTACAATCGAAACCTCCATTTTTTAGAAAAAGACAGCAGTGTAGCCCTAATTAAAATTAGGGGTTTTAAAATCGGAGATTATAAAACTTTTTACAAAGAAAGTTTTAGTAAAATTGCGGCATATCAGTCTAAAACACTGGTCCTCGATTTGAGAAATAACGGAGGCGGACGCGTAAGTGAAATTGCCGATTTATATTCCTATTTAGCAGACTCCACTTTTGTGTTTTTGGATAAATCTGAAGTGGTTTCAAAATCGAGCTTATTTAAAGGAGCTTATTTTAATGGAGGTTCTTTTAGCTTTAAAGCTTTAAAAATAATTTTTTCTCCAATAATATACAGTTATTTACTACTGACCGTTCATAAAAACCAAAATGGAAAAAATTACTATGCAACACAAACTAGCCCTCATAAAGTGAGTAAAAATGCTTTCAAAGGAAAAGTTTATGTTCTGATCAATGGGGGAAGTTTTTCAGCCTCAAGCATCATTTCTTCCAATTTAAAAGGTTCCAAAAGAGCCTGTTTTGTGGGCGAAGAAACCGGCGGTGCCTATAACGGGACTGTTGCCGGATTTACACCGCGCGTAAAATTGCCAAATACTGACATCCAAATTCGCATTGGCTTAATGTTTATGGCTCCTCATTTCAAAACAACCTTAGAAGGTCGTGGCATATTTCCTGACAGGGAAATAATTCCTACAATTGAAGACCGGATAAAAGAAAATGACCCAGAAATGAACTGGATTTTAGAGGATTTAAAATCAGGCATTTAAAAAAACGCTTCCAAATTATAGTTACTTTAACACCCATAGTAAAAACATAAGTCAATATTTAATTTATCTTTATACCATTGATTAATAGTTATTTGTACCTTTACTTCATCTTTAAAACAGTAATACTAATCGCCTTTACCGTATCATTTTTTTCAATGCAATAAAAGTAATTTCTGAATATTTGAATTATTTAATTATCAGAAAAAATGAAAAAGATTCCGATTGTATTCTTAAGTATGCTGCTGCTTGTACAGTTTATTACTGCACAGACGGTACCTGAAAATATTGTTTCACCAAAGCAATACAAAAAAATTTACTTGGAGACGGGTATTAATCTATCCATTCCGGTACACATTCAAATGTATCGTTCCCATAAATTTGAAATTGGCATTAACCTAAGAGCATGGGAAAGAATTACGCCAAAACAGGACCTGGGTATTAAATTCGATTATGATTATTGGCTTATCAAAAAAAATGTCCCAACATTAACAGCCGAGAGTACCTTAAGTGACAGGACATTATATAGTAACTTTAGCATCTTTTCCCTAAAAGTTAATACGCAATATAGTTTTAGCCCCATGTGGTACTGGGGAGTGGAATCAGGAGTAGGCTATGCCCTTTCAGATGCGGACCGTAAATTCGGACTTGGCTTTGTATCCGAATTTGGTGGAGGGGCACAGCAATTTGGCCTCTGTTCAGCTATATACATCGGACGGTCTTTTATCATTGGTAATCAAAAAAACAAACTGGGCTTGTCTCTTGATTTTACCCAATTTATGGCTCATGGTCATGCTGAAAATAGTCTTAGTCTCAAAGTAAAATACCGTTTCATGCATTAGGCCCGCTTACCGGTATTGCCACTTTTTCCTGAGAAGACCATTTACCGGTTCGATATATTCAAAAATAACTTCTTTCAATATCGGTAAAAAAAATACTTTTATATTTCTATAAAAATCAGTAACTTAGTATTAAATATTTTAAACTATAGTCTTATGAGCAACGTAAAAAATTTAAATAAGTGGGCGAATGCACATACTTATTTATCACTCGATTTAGTACGAATAGCACTTGGTGTCTTTTTATTTGGGAAAGGAATTTCTTTTATAACAAACATCCAATATTTACAAGATTTAATATCTCCAATTGACAAAATTGGCGGGGGAATGTTTCTGATACATTATATTGCACCGGCACACATGGTTGGAGGAATAATGATTGCGTTTGGTTTACTTACAAGATGGGCAATAATAGCGCAATTACCTATACTGATTGGTGCAATTATTGTAAATTTTATGGGCGAAATGCATTCTCAAAATTTATTGTTAGCACTACTTATACTTGGAATTTGCATCTTTTTCCTATTTTATGGAAGTGGAAAACATTCAGCAGATTACTATTTTAAAATGCAGCAATAATAAAAACTAAAAAAGCATCTTTTTAAAACAAGATGCTTTTTTATATAAACCGAATATTCTAAATACGCTCCAGAATTTCTTTTCTTTTTATTTTTCCGTTTTGTGTTTCAATAAATTTTGAAACATAAAATACTTCTTTAGGTTTTTCATATTTGTCTAAACCATCAAAAATAGTTTCGTCCAAAAGTTGTTTTTCACCTTCGATAATTAACGCTAATTTTTCGCCTAAAGTAGCATCCTGAATCCCGGTCACAAAAAATCTTGAGTGAATTTTATTCGATAACTTTTCCTCGATTTGCTCCGGAATCAGTTTAATTCCGCCACTATTGATCACATTATCTATCCGACCTAAAAAAACAAATTCATTTTCATTTACTAATTCGACCAAATCATTCGTTACAATTGTTTCTTCCGAAATTTTTGGTGCATGAATCACTAAACAATTTCTATCGTCCTGAGAAATTTTTATGTTAGGCAAAATCGAAAATGCCTTCTCTCCTATTATCTTGGCAGCGATATGGGTAATTGTTTCGGTCATACCATATGTTTCATATCCCTTGGTATTTAATTGAGAAAGGCTTTTTTCCAGCGGTTTACTCATTTTAGCTCCGCCAACAATCATTTTCTTAACATTTTTTAATTCTGCTAACGAATTTTCAGCCTGCAGGGGTACCATGGAAATAAAATCATATTTAGTTTCATTATGCAACAGAGGATGTGAGCTTGGTGCTACAAAATCCATATCAAGCCCCAAAATAAAACCTCTGACAAACATCATTTTCCCCGCTATATATTTCGTTGGCAAACAATGTAAGGCTTTATCTCCGGGACGCAAATCAAAAAAATCACCCGTCGCCAAAGCTGAATTTACCATAGCCTGTTTATCCATTTGAATAATTTTCGGGCTCCCTGTAGTTCCGGACGTGTTTAATTCGATGTAACTCTTTTTATCAAACCAATCGAGTATAAAATCCCCGACAGATTTTTCATGCTCTTCCCCTTCTTTTATAAAGCTGTAAGCTACTCTACATAAATCCTTTCGATTCAGATGAAATCCATTTAGCTTAAAATGATTATTCACGTTTTTGTAAGTGATTTTATCCATGGTAATTATATTGATTTAAAATGATTATAAGGTGTTGGTTCTTCAATTTTTCCAGTCAATTTTTCTTTCCAGTTTGTCCAATTGTATTTTTTACTAAAGATAAATAAAAGTATCGGGTAAATGATTACAACAGGCAATATAACATCTAAACCTGCTGATGGTTCAGAAATATCCTTAAAAATAGAATGGGTTTGAAACGCGGACCAATCGGAGGTTACTAACAAGGCACTAACTAAATTATTGGCAGCATGAAAACCCAAGGCTAATTCCATTCCTTCGTCCATTAGGGTAATGATTCCTAGCAATAATCCTGTCCCTATATAATACACTAAAACAATATTCCCTATTTTAGCAACTTCGGGATTTGAAATATGCATCGCACCAAAAATCACAGAAGTCATAATTAAAGGAAACCATCTGTTCTTAACAAGATTAGCAAAGCCCTGCATCAGATAGCCCCTGAAAATATATTCTTCAGTACTGGTTTGAATCGGTATTAATAGTGTCCCTATCACAACTAAAATCACAAATGGGATGGGTTTAAAATTGATTACAAAATCACCCGGATTGGAAAAATAAAACAATAATGTTGAAAGAATTGTAAAAATGGACCAAATAGAAAACGAAAACAATATTCTATTCCAATCCACCTTTACTCGGGATGTTGTTACGGAAAGCATCGTTTGATTGTGTAAATATTTGATGACAAAGAAAATTGCAAGCATGGCAAAAACAAATGAAATCAATATCAAAAACAAAGTCAAATTTGGTTCAAAAAAGGTCATAACAGCATCATTCGAAGAAGGATACGGTTTTCCATTTACAAATGTTTCATAAAACAATGCAATCAGCAAAGGTGTCTGACCTAGAAAAGAAGCAACAATTATTAATATTGAACCCAAAATATACTTCCAAAACTTATTCTCAGATTTTATCCCCTGTTCTATAAACATACATTTTTTCTTTTTATATACTATCTAAATTAGAGTAACAAACTTTACTTTTGTTACTCTAATAATACGATTTTAATTCTTAATTTCTTTTAAAAAACTTATAGATGATACAAATATACCACAATCCGCGTTGCGGAAAATCAAGAAACTGCCTCGCTTTTATAAAAGAATCCGAGAAAGAGTTTGAAGTTATTAATTATCTTGATACTGTTCCCACAGTTGAGGAATTAAAAAGTCTTATTCAAAAACTAAATTTTGAGCCGCTTGCATTAGTACGCCAAAAAGAGAAAATTTGGATAGAGAATTTCAAAAACAAACCCATGACCAACGATGAAATCATTCAGGCGATGGTGACCTATCCCATTCTGATTGAAAGACCTATCATCATCAAAGGAAACACCGCAATAATAGGAAGAGATCTCGATAATGTGGATGATTTTCTATAATTAAATTAACACTTTTTTATGATTTACACATTAAACCAAAACTGACTTTTCGAATCTAAAAGAAAAACTAAAACTAAAAAAATGCCCGAAAAGTTAAAAAGCCTCTTAGCCCTTGCACTCTTTTTTACAAGCCTGATAAATTTTGCACAGCAATCCGGTCCTGCGCAAAAAATAAAAGTAAGCGGAAAAGTAATTGAAAAAGTGAGCAAGCAACCATTGGAATATGCTACTATCACCTTTATAAACACTAAAAATCCAAAAGCACTTGCCGGAGGAATTACAAATGCAAAAGGAGAATACAGTGTCGATGTGAATCCCGGTATTTATGACATAAAAATTGAGTTCATCTCTTTCAAATTATCTGAAATCAAGGAAAAAAGCATTCAGGGAAATATTAATTTAGGCACAACTGCCTTAGATGAAGATGCAGCTCTATTGAATGAAGTTGTAGTAAGAGCTGAAAAAACTACCGTTGAAATAAAATTAGACAAAAAGGTGTATAATGTAGGTAGTGATTTAATGGTAAAAGGAGGAACAGTGAGTGATGTTCTTGACAATATCCCATCAGTTTCGGTAGATGTTGAAGGAAATGTAAGTCTTCGTGGTAATGACAATGTGAAAGTACTTATCGATGGAAAACCGGCAAATACCATAAATATAGCCGAAGCATTGCGATTAATTCCTGCTGATGCTATCGAAAAAGTGGAAGTTATAACCAATCCTTCGGCCAGATATGATGCGGAAGGCGGTGGTGGTTTATTGAATATCATTTTGAAAAAAGGAAAAAATCTTGGTTTAAATGGAACTTTCATTGCTTCTACAGGCTACCCCGAAAATTATGGATTGAGCGGTACGTTAAATTATAAATCAAAGAATTTTAATCTTTTTACCAATCAAGGCTACAATTACAGAAGTAGCCCTGGAAACATGATCACAAATACGGACTATTTAAATTCCGATAATTCGATCAGAAATCATGTAAATGAAAATAGAGAAAACGAGCGATTCAACAAAGGCTACAATGGTAATTTTGGTATCGAATTGTACATAGATCCATCTGCTTCCTGGACTAATACGCTCAATTACAGAAAAAATAACGGGGATGACACGGATAATGTTTTCCAAAAATATTATAACGCTGACTATGTTTACGACTATACCCGAACCCGTATCAATGTGGAAGACAGTAAAAGTGAAAACGTAGAGTTTGCAACAAATTTCACCAAAAACTTCAAAAAAGAGGGGCACAAATTAACTGTAGACGGTTCCTTTTCATCTAATGATGATAACACTACGGCTTTAGTCACCGATACAACAAATAATTCAGATGATATAAAACTGGATAACACGCTTAATCATCAAACACAAAATAAAAATTTACTTCAGGCCGATTATGTTTTACCATTGGGAAAAGGGAATCAGTTTGAGGCAGGATACCGTGGTGATTTCTCAAAATTGGTAACGGATTACCAAGTGAAACATGATGGAGTGACAGATCCCAACTTCACCAATACATTAGAATACAAAGAAAAAGTGAATGCCCTTTACGCTCAATATGGTATGAAAGTAAACAAGTTTTCAGCACTTTTCGGGTTGCGTTGGGAGGATTCCAATATCGATATCAATCAGCTAGCTACAAATGATTTTAACCATAAAAAATACAATAACTTCTTCCCAAGTGCTTTCTTCACCTATGAAATTTCAGATAAAAGCAGTGCTTCTATAAGCTACAGCCGAAGAATTCAAAGACCTAGAGGAAGAATGATAAATCCATTCAGTAATTTATCCAGTAACATCAATATTTTTATGGGAAATCCTGATTTAGATCCCGCATTCAGTGATGCTGTCGATTTAGGATATATCAAACGTTGGGATAAATTAACATTCAACACTTCACTATACGTGAACAAAACCACCGATGTATTCCAATTTGCAAGAAGAGAATCAGGTGATTTCGTAAATGGCACACCAATTATCATCAGTTCGCCGATAAACTTAGCTACAGAATATAGAACAGGATTTGAATTTACCTTAAATTATTCTCCGTATAAATGGTGGAAATTAAACGGTAATTTCAATTTCTTCAGAAACGTTACCCAAGGGGATTATGTTTATACCGATTTTAACAACAATGAAATCACACAGAATTTTGACAATACGGCAACTTCCTGGTTTACAAGAATTACATCAAAGGTATCTTTACCATACAAAATTGACTGGCAAACCAATGCAACCTATAATGGTCCGCAAAACAACGCACAAGGTAGAAGTTTAGGTACTTTTGCAGCCAACTTAGCCTTTAGTAAAGACGTAATGAAAGACAAAGGAACCCTTTCTTTTAATGTAAGTGATGTCTTCAATTCCAGGAAAAGAATTATGGAAACAAATCTTCCCGGGGTACTGAATTCCTATTCTGAAATGCAGTGGAGAGTAAGACAGTTTAACCTATCATTCACGTATCGTTTCAACAAGCAGAAAAACGAAAAAGAAAAACCTAAGAAAAATCAAAATGAAAATGGCGATGGAGGCGATTTTCAAGGATAAAACAAAGGACTCGTGAAAACGGGTCCTTTTCTATTTAAGAATAGATCATTATAGGTTATGCTGCTTTATGAAAATAGCTACCGAGGAACTTTTTGGCATAAAAAAAAAGGACTCGTAAAAACGGGTCCTTATTTTATGAAACAATGAGATTAAACTGATTGTTCTTGCTTCTTTTTTGCTCTTTTCTCTTTGTATGCTTCCCAAGTCGCTCCTCCTACCCAATAGGATACGAAACCAACAAGAAAAAACATTAACCAAAATCCTATTGTAAGAACGGTTAAGAAAAGTAAAAAGCCTAAGTACTGTGAAAATTCAAACATGTTTTCCGGAATTTTTGAATGTAGCCACAAATGTAAGTTTATTTCCTTTTCTTACCAATAAAAAGTAACAAAAACTACCAATCAATTTTTATAAAAAGGGAATTATCCGTATTTTTGGGCTCAGAATTTGGAGCTATTTCCCGCTATACATTGCAAATGGAATGCACTACAGTGCAAATAATACAAAAGCAAGGTGCAGTAATCGGGGCTAAACATTTATTAAACTACTTAACACTTATAAACAACAACACAATGAAATTTAGAATAGAAAAAGACACGATGGGTGAAGTACAGGTTCCTGCAGATAAATATTGGGGTGCTCAAACAGAACGTTCCAGAAATAACTTCAAGATAGGTCCATCGGCTTCCATGCCAAAAGAAATTATTGAAGGATTTGCTTATTTAAAAAAAGCAGCTGCATACGCTAATTGCGATTTAGGTGTTTTGCCAGTCGAAAAACGGGATGCTATTGCTGCCGTTTGTGATGAAATCCTGGCTGGAAAATTAGACGATGAATTTCCTTTGGTAATTTGGCAAACAGGTTCAGGTACACAAAGTAACATGAACGTAAATGAAGTGGTTGCTAACCGTGCCCAAGTTCTAAAAGGATTCAATATTGGTGAAGGTGAACAATTCATCAAAGCCAATGATGATGTAAACAAATCACAATCTTCCAATGATACGTTCCCAACAGGAATGCATATTGCAGCTTACAAAGCGGTTGTTGAAGTTACAATTCCAGGAGTTGAAAAACTAAGAGATACACTTCATGCCAAAGCAATTGAATTCAATAATGTGGTTAAAATAGGTCGTACACATTTAATGGATGCTACACCACTTACCTTAGGGCAAGAAATTTCAGGATATGTAGCACAATTGAACTACGGTTTAAAAGCAGTTAAAAATACTTTAGCTCACTTATCAGAAGTGGCTTTGGGAGGAACGGCTGTTGGAACAGGATTAAATACTCCGGAAGGATACGATGTAAAAGTAGCCGAATATATCGCTGAATTTACAGGTCATCCATTCGTAACTGCCGAAAACAAATTTGAAGCTTTAGCAGCACATGATGCTATCGTGGAATCGCACGGTGCATTAAAACAGCTAGCCGTTTCATTGAATAAAATTGCCAATGATGTGCGTATGTTAGCTTCTGGACCACGTTCAGGGATTGGAGAAATCCTTATTCCGGAAAACGAACCGGGTTCTTCTATCATGCCAGGAAAAGTAAACCCTACACAATGTGAAGCGTTAACTATGGTATGCGCTCAGGTTATGGGGAATGATGTGGCTATTGCTGTTGGTGGAATGCAAGGTCATTATGAATTGAATGTTTTCAAACCATTGATGGCAGCAAACTTCTTGCAATCAGCGCGATTATTAGGTGACGCCTGTATGTCTTTTGACGAACATTGCGCACAAGGTATTGAGCCAAACTACAAAAGAATTAAAGAATTAGTTGACAATTCATTGATGCTGGTTACGGCTTTAAATACTAAAATTGGATACTACAAATCAGCTGAAATAGCTCAAACAGCACATAAAAACGGAACTACCCTAAAAGAGGAAGCCGTTCGTTTAGGCTATGTTACTTCAGAGGATTTTGATGCTTGGGTTAAACCGGAAGACATGGTAGGAAGCTTGAAGCTTGAAATATAATTAATGCTGATACACAGCATAAAGACCCTGCAACATAATGAACTGTTGCAGGGTTTTTTATTTATGATATAGTGCCCGGTTACAGTGTTTCTCTACCCAAAAAAAACTCTTTTATTTAAAATCTTTCGTTTGATTTATTCCATAAAAAAACCGTTCACAAAATGAACGGTTTATTTTATATAGTGCAAAGACGCGATACATCGCGTCTCTACAGGAATTTATTATTTTACTTCTTCGAATTCAACGTCTTCAACATTGTCTCCTTGAGGCTCACCTTGTGGTTGTGCTTCACCTTGACCTTGTTCACCTTGAGCATACATCGCTTCAGTTGCTTTTTTCCAAGCAGCGTTGATGTTGTCAAGAGCAGTTTGAATTGCCGGAATGTCTTGAGATTGGTGTGCCATTCTCAATTCAGTTAATGCATATTCTACAGCAACTTTGTTTTCATCAGATAATTTAGAACCTAATTCTTTCAATTGAGTTTCAGTTTGGAAGATCATTCCGTCCGCTTCGTTCAATTTTTCAGCTCTTTCTCTTGCAATTTTATCAGCATCAGCATTAGCTTCTGCATCTTTTTTCATTCTTTCGATTTCTTCAGCAGTTAATCCAGAAGAAGCTTCGATACGAATATCATGAGATTTACCAGTTCCTTTGTCAGTTGCAGAAACTTTGATGATACCATTAGCATCAATATCAAAAGTTACTTCAATTTGTGGAACACCTCTTGGTGCTGGTGGAATACCATCTAAATGGAAACGACCGATAGTTTTGTTATCAGCAGCCATTGCTCTAGCTCCTTGTAAAACGTGAATTTCAACTGTTGGTTGAGAATCTGCAGCTGTAGAGAAAACTTGAGATTTTTTAGTTGGAATAGTTGTATTAGACTCAATAAGAGTTGTCATAACACCACCCATAGTTTCGATACCTAAAGATAAAGGAGTAACGTCAAGTAACAATACATCTTTTACATCTCCAGAAAGAACTCCACCTTGAATAGCTGCTCCAATAGCAACAACCTCATCAGGGTTAACTCCTTTAGACGCTTTTTTACCAAAGAATTTTTCAACTTCGTCAGCAATTCTTGGCATACGAGTAGAACCTCCTACAAGAATAACTTCGTCAATATCAGAAACAGATAAACCTGCATCTTTCAACGCTTTAGCAACTGGTGCCATAGAACGTTTTACTAAAGCGTCAGTTAATTTTTCAAATTGAGCTCTAGTTAATTTTTTCACTAAGTGTTTTGGTCCTGAAGCTGTAGCAGTTACGTATGGTAAGTTGATTTCAGTTTCAGTTGAAGAAGACAATTCAATTTTTGCTTTCTCAGCAGCTTCTTTCAAACGTTGCAAAGACATTGGATCTAAACGTAAATCAATACCTTCTTCAGCTAAAAATTCAGCAGCCAACCAGTCAATAATTTCGTGGTCAAAATCATCCCCACCTAAGTGAGTATCTCCGTTTGTAGACAATACTTCAAAAACTCCGTCTCCTAATTCAAGAACAGAAATATCAAATGTACCTCCACCTAAATCGTAAACAGCAATTTTTTGATCTTTACCTTTTTTATCAAGACCGTATGCCAAAGCTGCAGCAGTAGGTTCGTTGATAATACGCATTACTTTAAGACCTGCAATTTCACCAGCTTCTTTCGTAGCTTGACGTTGTGCATCATTAAAGTAAGCAGGAACAGTAATAACCGCTTCAGTAACAGTCTGACCTAAATAGTCTTCAGCTGTTTTTTTCATTTTTTGAAGCGTCATAGCTGACAATTCTTGTGCAGAGTATAAACGGCCATCAATATCAACACGTGGTGTATTGTTGTCCCCTTTTACTACTTTGTAAGAAACTCTTTTTGCTTCAGCTGTAATTTCAGCAAAAGAATGACCCATAAAACGTTTGATAGAAGCAATAGTCTTAGTTGGATTAGTTACCGCTTGTCTCTTAGCAGGATCTCCTACTTTAATTTCTCCACCTTCTACAAATGCAATGATAGATGGCGTTGTTCTTTTTCCTTCAGCATTAGGGATAACTACTGCTTCATTACCTTCCATTACAGAAACACAAGAGTTTGTTGTACCTAAATCAATTCCGATTATTTTACCCATTTTTAATATATTTAATTTTATTATATACTCATTTTAATAGCTCGAAGTCGATAAGTCAATCTTTGTGCCAATGCAATACACGTCCTTAAATTGTCAGTTTATGTTAAAATTGGCGTGAATAAATCTGACAAGATGACATTTCAAAGGGTCTGTCATTGTTTTCGGAAGTTGTCATTCGTGATGTCACCTAAGCCCGACCGGAGATTGGCTTTATTCTCAATTCATTTCAGAAGCTATTTAGCTTCGCTAAATCTTCGATGCCCTGCCGTTTATTGCAAACGAAGCTCATTGAACTCCTAGCGGAATCTAAATTCATACCTTTTATTTGTTTCTATTCGATTACTTTAGAAATTTCAACAAGAACAATTCGTAATAAATTAACTACATTAGCAGAACGATAAAATACAGGTTAAAGTCATTCATTTTAAAAATGAAAATCTTAACTTGGAATCTAGAAAGACTCGTAAAAAAATAAAAATCAATTAATCTTAGACAAACTCCCAGAACCTAAAACTGACATTTTAATCTTAACAGAAACAAATTCTATCATTAATCCCGGTAGATTATTCTGTATTTCAACAGAAAATTTATCAAAAGGCGGCGGAATTCTATATAATAAAAAATCAAAAAATAGATATTGAAACTTGGAATTAAACAAAAAAACTAAGCGATCATATTGGAATTTACATACATTTATCTGAATAAAAGAACCAAACTACAACTTGATTAACCCAAATAAATAGCAAATGAAGAATTTAGATTTAAAAGAAATTAAAGAAAGGGCGTTAAAAATTAGAAAACAATACCATCAACTGGAAAAAGACAACCACGGTAGTGAATGGACGATTGAAGAAGATGCTTTGGCTTTTCTTACCGATGCGGGATTAGTCGGTCGCTATACAATGTCACAACAAGGTCGCTGGCCAAAAAGAAATACAAATCCCGAACTACAGCATAAATTGGGCGAATGTATCTGGTGGCTGACAGTCCTTGCAGACCGAATGGATATAGACATTAATGAATCAATCGAATCTTTTTTGACAAAAACTGAAAATTTATTAGGAGAATAAAAACTGAACACGACATCAATCACTAATCTAACAATCATTATGAAACAACGTTCAAAGTATTTTGTAGTAAAGACAGTCCTAATCGGTCTATTGATCCAACTGACCACTGTTTCTGTTGGGCAAACCAAAACAGAACAAATCGATAAACTGATGAGCCTGTATTCGGAGTACGGGCAATTTAACGGTTCTGTACTGGTAGCTGACGCAGGCAAAGTCATTTATAAAAAAGGATTTGGAATGGCAAATATGGAATGGAATATTCCTAATCAATCCGATACCAAACACCGATTGGGTTCCATTACCAAGCAGTTTACTTCTATGTTAATTCTTCAGCTAGTCGAGCAGGGAAAATTAAAGTTAGACGCCCCTATCTCAACGTATCTTCCAAATTATCCTAAAGCATCGGGAGATAAAATCACCATTCATCACTTACTTACGCATACTTCAGGAATTCCAAATTACACTTCATTTCCTAATTTCATAAAAGACTTAAGTATCAATTCGTACAGCCCGGAAGCATTTGTAAAAGTATTCGCTGACTTGCCGCTGGAATTTACACCAGGAGAAAAATTTGCTTACAGCAATTCCGGTTATTTTTTATTAGGTTATATTATAGAGAAAGTCTCTGGTAAAACTTATGAGCAGTTTTTAGAAGATGCTATTCTTATACCACTAAAAATGAATAATACCGGATTCGATCACCATGAAACCATTCTGAAAAATAGAGCCTCCGGGTATGAAAAAAATGGTAAAAACTACAATAATGCCAGTTATCTTGATTTGTCTATCCCTTACGCTGCCGGTTCTTTGTATTCTACTGCAGACGATTTGTATCTGTGGGACCAGGCGCTTTACACAGACCCGTTACTTTCGAAAAAATACCGCGATTTATTATTTAACACCTACATTCCTGCAGGACCGGGACATTATGGTTACGGATGGTTTATCAATAAGGCTTTTAATGGAGAAAAGAACGACAGTTTAACGGTTATTGAACATGGTGGCGGAATCAACGGATTTAACACTTTGATTTCCCGCATTCCGTCAGACAAAAATTTAGTTGTATTATTAAATAATACAGGCAGAACGAACTTAAACGAAATGAATAAAGCGATTAGAAATATCCTATACAATAAACCATACAGCCTGCCTAAAAAATCGCTGGCCAACGCTTTACTAGATGTTATTCTGGAAAAAGGAATCGCATCCGGATTAGCCTATTTTAAAGAAAATAAAATTTCAGACACCTTTGCTATCAACGAAAATGAAATAAACAGCGCCGGATACCAATTATTACAAGCCGGAAAAGTAAAAGAAGCTATAGAAGTTTTCAGACTAAATGTGGAAGCATTTCCTCAATCAGGGAATACCTACGATAGTCTGGGAGAAGCTTATTTAAAAAACGGAGATAAAAAGCTTGCCATTTTGAATTATAAAAAATCCGTGGAACTTGATCCAAATAATGAAAACGGGAAAAAAGTATTGCAAGAAATTTCAAAATCCTGAATCATTACCATTGTTTTAAAACCAAACTACACGGATGCGTTACAGTAGGACCCCACGAATTCAAATTCATGCTCCTACTTTTGTCCTGGCATCCTAAATTATCATTCCTGAAAAGTAAAAATTACCTATATTTACTACAAAACATTTGCACTACTCGTTTTATTGGTCAAGTTATAAAACTGGTAAACGGCTTCGAACTAAAAATAAAAAAATATTTTAACCAGTAAATAAATTATATGTCAGCAGAAGGAATAGCAGGAATTCGGGTGGAAAAGGCGGTATGGCAGGAGGAAGAGTGGGAGGAAAAATTGAAGGAACTATAAAAGAAAAAGCAAGGGGATGTGGACCATCATACATGCAATAGTTACTGGTATTGTAAAACCTGATTTTCCAGAAGAAGTAGATTTACGAATAAACAATAGCTGGTGGAAAATAGGCGATCAGGGCACTACAGGCTCTTGTACAGCCTGGGCAGCTACAGATTCCTTATTGCGGTGGCATCTGATAAGAGCTAATAAGATACAAAAAACAGAGAAACTCTCCGTTCAATTTACCTGGATGGCAGCAAAAGAAACGGATAATTATACCTCTTACCCCGAAACTTTTATTGAAAATTCAGGCACACCACTTAAAGGTGCCTTAAATGTTTTAAAAAAATATGGTGCTGTCTTAGAAAAACACCTTCCTTTTGGCGGAAGAATTGTTGACCCGCAAATGGACGCTGAAACTTTTTATTCGATCGCTTCATTATTTTCAATCAATAGTTATTACAGCATCATTAAGGAAAATGATGTCAATTTAGATCATCTTCGCATGTGGTTAGCCAGTATTGGTCCAATAATAGCAATGACGGATACCGACTGGAACTTTAGAAACTACGATAATGGAGGAATACTGGATGTTTATGATCTGAATACTGTTGTTCCGGATACAGGACATGCCGTTGCAATTGTAGGCTACACTAAAGATCATTTTATCATCCGTAATAGTTGGGGTGCTGATTGGGGGGATAACGGTTACGCTTATGCATCTAACGATTATGTTTCAGCAGCATTTTGCGAAGGATATGGTATCTGGGTTTGATGTAAAAAACATTTTTCACAAATTTTAAAAGACTAAAATCTCTGAAGCAGCTTACAAAAACAAAAAAACTGCAATGAAGGTTACAGTTTTTTACTGAATCGCGCTGATATACCGCTTTTCTATAGTCGAAGCATGTGCGTCACAATTTAAAAACATCTTATTAAAAAGATAAAAAATGGATATAGAAGAAATAAGAAATATCTGTATGGAAATGCCAGGAGTATCGGAAGAGATTAAATGGAAACATGACCTTGTCTTCTCTATTGGCGGAAAAATGTTTTGCGTTGCGGGATTAAATCAATTCCCAACATCTGCAACATTTAAAGTCAGGGACGATGAATTCGAAGAAATTAGTAATTGGCCCGGTTTTAAACCTGCTCCCTACGTAGCCAAGTACAAATGGGTTTTAATCGAAGATATCAATAAAATGAAAAAGTCAGAATGGCAGCACTACATCAAACAGTCTTATAATCTCGTAAAAGATAAACTTCCTGTAAAATTAAGAAAACAATTGAACCTGGAATAATTTTATCAAACCCGGACCGCACGTATTTACCATCCGATCGATGCGCTTTTTTGGTTAAAATTGCCTTACAGATCGCCAAAAAAGTTAACTTTACCAATGTATTTTACATCTGAATTACAACAAGTTAGCTTTACATTACCCTGTTCTGCTTACAAAATGCCTATTTTAACTAAAACCAATTATCATGAAATCATTCAACCTGCCCACAGAAGCAGAAGATAGTATTAAACCTTCATCACGTTTTAGTGTATTGAATCTATTCAAACGGGATTATCAACATTACGAAGGCGTTCCCAGAATAAATATCTACCTGCTGAGACTACTTTTCACATTAATGTTTCTGTTTCTTACCTATGAATCGTGGAATCATATTCTTAAGCATACTGGTCCTTGGGACAATGCGAATGCTGCTGCCTGGTGTATGTGGGGCTCCTACTCTGTCATATCTTTCATCGGAATGCTCCGTCCTCTCAAAATGTTACCTATAGTATTGTTTGAAATTGTATACAAAACGGCCTGGCTTTTTGTCGTTGCCTATCCCCTGTGGGTAAAAAACGAATTAATTGGTTCGTCTGCTGAAGGTATGACTCGTGTTTTTATATGGGTTGTTTTTCCAATTGTGGCTATGCCTTGGAGGTATTTTTTCAGAACGCATCTATTGGGTAAGCGCACTGCATAAAAACTGGACCTCAGAACACAATAGCAAGTCTCCATTAGACAGCTCATTTTATGGTAAAATAAGTAAACAGGTAAAAAATAAATCAGAATGGAAGAGTTTATGTTATACATCCGAAATAAAAAGGATGCAAAAAAAATAGTAACCGCTGACGAACATCTTACATTTATTAAAGAATGTGAGACCTACATCGGGATTTTAAAAAGTGAAAATAAACTTAGCGGCACAACCTCTTATCCATGAAGGCATAATTATTAAAAAGTCTAACAACGATTGGATAGAAAAAGATATTACAACTGACGAAGAAATTCAAGTTGGGTATTACCATATTTTAGCCAATGACATTCAGGAAGCAATTAAAATTGCAAAAGACAATCCTGAATTTAAATATGTTGAATCAGCAACCATTGAAGTCAGGCCTATAAAAACAACCGAAAGCGAAACGGGTTTTGTATATCCAAAAGAAAAGTAAAACAACTGCCAGGAAGCAGATTAAAAAAAGCGAATTTGAATACGATGAAGGTAGTTATTTATGAAAAATATGGATCTCCGGGTATGCTTACTCTCCAAAAAGTAGAAAAACCTACTCCCAAAGACAATGAGGTACTAATACGGGTATATGCCGCAACTGTTAATCGGACAGACGATGCAATGCTTAGGGCAAAACCATTTATTATGCGGTTCTTCACAGGACTACTTAAACCAAATAAACAAATTCTGGGAACCGATTTTGCAGGCCTGATTGAAGCGGTTGGTAAAGACGTTAGCTCATTAAAGACAGGAGACAAGGTTTTTGGATTTGACGACCGTGGTTTAAGCTCTCATGCACAGTACATGACACTTGCCGAAGATGCCCCACTAGCAACCATGCCCGGTACCCTAACTTACGATCAAGCTGCTGCCAGTCTGGAAGGGGCGCATTATGCCTATAATATGATTAATAAGGTAACCCTTAAAAATGGGCAAAAAATTATCGTCAATGGTGCAACAGGGGCTATTGGTTCTGCAGCGGTTCAGCTTCTAAACTACTATGGTGTAAATGTGACTGCAGTGTGTGATACAAAAAATACCGCATTAGTACAATCGTTGGGGGCTAAAAAAGTAATTGATTACACAAAAGAGGATTTTACTAAATCCAATGAAAAATATAGTTTTATTTTTGACACCGTCGGAAAAAGTTCTTTTGCAAAGTGCAAACCCTTGTTAGAATCCGGAGGAGTATACATTTCATCAGAATTAGGCTGGATGGCTCAAAACCTACTTTTTGCGGTTATTACACCGATAGCAGGCAACAAAAAAGTCATATTTCCAATTCCTACGGACTGTAAAAGGACTGTGCTATTAATCAAAAAACTCATTGAAGAAAGGCAGTTCAATGCCGTCATAGATCGAAAATACCCCTTGGAAGAAATTGCCGAAGCATACAGGTATGTCGAAACAGGAAAAAAAACCGGAAACGTTGTAATCACTTTAAAGAATGATCAGTAAAGCTAACTATTGAGTGAAACAAAAATACACAGGACGTATACCCCAAAAGAAAATTTAGAAAACTAGTGCCAGTTGAAATAATAGGCTTATATTTGCTGACTGATTAGTCAGTAATACAGGTGTGTTTATTTTAGTTTCTTTAATTATCCCATTACCTATGAGTGTATTTTCATATTTAAAACAAGCCAAATTCGGTAAACTGCCTGCTGGCAAACGGTTGGAGAGAATTAAACAGTCGCCAAATTATAAAAACGGTTCTTTCCAAAACCAAAGCATCACTCCCGATCTCACCGAAGGTGCAAACTATTATACTGTCGGTAAAGAGTTTTTTTTTGGGCAGCATAAGAATGTTTCACCGGTAGACGAAATTCCATCCACAAAAACAGATCTTTTTAATTTTGATCTGAAAGAAAATATTTTGGTTTGGTTTGGGCATTCCTCCTACTACATTCAAATTGACGGAAAACGCATTTTAGTTGATCCCGTTTTAAGTGGCGTTGCTTCTCCATTTTCATTTTCAACAAAAGCCTTCAAAGGAACCGACCGTTACGCAACGGAAGACATTCCCGAAATTGATTATCTTTTTATTTCGCACGACCATTGGGATCATTTGGATTACGAAACAATATTAAAACTAAAACCCAAAATCAAAAAAATAATCTGCGGACTTGGCACCGGCGAACACTTTGAATATTGGGGTTTTGACACCAATAAAATCATTGAAAAAGACTGGAACGAGAAAATAAATCTAGACGAAGGTTTTACTGCATATACCGTTCCTGCCAGGCATTTTTCAGGTCGCGGATTAACCCGAAACAAGGCGCTTTGGACATCCTATGTTTTGCAAACACCAACGATGCAAATTTTCCTCGGTGGTGACAGCGGTTACGACAAACACTTTGCTGAAATCGGGAAAACTTTTGGCGCATTTGATTTGGCAATTTTAGAAAACGGTCAGTATGATAAGAACTGGAAATACATTCACATGATGCCAGATGAAATTTTGCAGGCGGCAAAAGACTTAAATGCCAAACGAATTTTTCCGGTCCATTCTTCAAAGTTTGCTCTCGGCAATCATCCTTGGTATGAACCTCTGGAATTGATAACAAAAAATAACAAACAAGAAAACCTAAACATCATCACACCAATGATTGGGGAACAAGTAAATTTAAAAGATACGAAACAGCAGTTTTCCCAATGGTGGAAAGATGTAAAATAGCTGCAATCAATTAGGCCTGAATAAAGCGATACCGAAATGAGACTGTATGAATTTGAAATCCGTTTAGCGGTTTACCCTTATTGAAAAACAAAATCAGAAGAATGGACAAGAGAGAAAAATTATTAGCTGCGGCACTCAACCTATTTGTTGAGTTTGGCTTTCATGATACACCCACAAGTAAAATTGCTAAGGAGGCAGGTATCGCCAGCGGTACCTTATTTTATTTTTTTCCAACAAAAGATGAACTGGTTAAGACTTTGTACATTGACATTAAAAGCCGTCTGAACGGACACATTTCAGAAACAATTAAAGACGAAAAATCGTTGCAGGGAATTCTGAAAGGATATTATTCTGCTACGCTCCATTGGGCATTAAAACACAAGACAGAGTTCCGTTTCATTGAACAATTCAACTCTTCGCCTTATTTAAAACAAATTGCAGAAGAAGAAATTCAGAAACACATTAAGCCAATTATAGCTCTTTTGAAAAATGGAATAAAAGACAAAATCATAAAGCCGTTGGATGTTGACCTCATTTTTATACTCCTCAGCGGACACACCTTCAGCAGCAACCACTATTTAGTTGCAAAACAATTTTCAAAACCCAAACAAGAGAAGGTTATCAATGACACTTTTGACTTACTTTGGGATATGATCACCTAAAAGCAAACTCCATTTGATTCGGAAAAGTTGCAATGGCTAAACGACAAAATACAATTAAACGAATGGATTTAAAACAACATTATAATACACTATACAACGAATCTGTTAAAAAGATTGCATCAGACTCCTACCATATTGACAATCAGATCGATTCTCTTTCAGACAATAGATTTGGTGTTACTTTGTTGATTCGACCGGATAGCCAGATCAAAAAAAACATTCAGGGCTTTCTGGACGAACTGAAGCAAATAGATCCAGAGCACTACTATTATCCCAGTTCCGATATTCACATTACGGTATTATCCATTATTTCCTGTTATGATGGTTTTGATCTGGCAAACATTTCGATTCCGGATTATGTGAAAATTATAGAAAAAAGCCTTGTCGGAATACCTGATCTGGAAATTAATTTTCAAGGCATCACTGCTTCCCCATCGGCTATAATGCTACAGGGTTTTACCACTACTAATTCCCTGAATGATTTAAGAAGTAATCTAAGGACAAATTTCATGGATTCGGGCTTGGAAGAAAGTATTGACAAACGCTATTCTATTCAGATAGCTCATGCAACAGTTGCACGCTTTACAAAAGAAATCATCAATAAAGAAAAGTTGATTGAAACTTTAGAAAAGTATCGGAATTTTGATTTCGGAAAATTTAAAATTGAAAAATATCATTTGGTTTATAATGATTGGTATCAACGTGAACAATTTGTCAAAGCATTACATGAATTTAAGTCAGGTTAAAAAACAGCAGCGAACAAATTTTGTTCAAAGCCGTTTTTAGCTCATTTAATTTACTTCCTTAGTAGATTTCCCAACTGTTAAATAAATGTGATTATTAGGATACAGAAATTCAATCTTTGTGCTCTGCTTGTTTATTCTCATCTCCAGTTGTTCTTTTTCACTTTCTAAAGTATAGACCGTATAATTAGGATCGGAAGAAAAAACAGCTGATTTAATAATTTTATACTTCAATTTCATTTCAGTGAGAAAGAAGACCACATTGTTCTTTTTAGTATCTAAAAACACGAAAGAATATTCGTTTCCCGTAATATCACAACTTCCTTTTTTGAAAGGTTGCTCATCTATGCAATACCGCTGAACGTTAAACACCTGTTCCTGAGCATACATACCGCCGGTAATCAATAGCATTAAAATTGTTTTTTTCATCCGTCTTACTTCTTTTTATTATTCAGAATTGAATAATCGTTTTTTATAATACAAAAGATAGGCCAGATTAATTTTTTTAATCAAATAACCAACAAACGCTCCATTTGCTTTTACCTGATTATCATAAAAAAGCCTTAAAAAGCAAGGTTTCCCATTATTACATTGCATTTTTATTTGTATTTTCGATTTTCTAAAATTGGTGTTCTTTCGTAACTAATTTAATCCGGAAAGCACCTTAAAAACAATTATAAAATAAATAATTATGACTTCATTTAGCAAAGAATTATCTTTTCGTTGGTCTGATCTTGACCCAAATTTCCATGTGCGACATAGTGCTTATTATGATTTTGGAGCGCAGCATCGTATCGAAATTCTGGAAAGTCTCGGATTAACGATGAAGGTGATGCAAGCCCAAAATTTTGGTCCGATTCTTTTTAGGGAAGAATGTGTTTTTAGAAAAGAAATAAAGCTTTCAGACAAAATTTTTATGCACACCAAAACCTCAAAAATGAAAGCCGATGCTTCGCGTTGGTCTATTGTACATGAGTTTTTGAATGAAGACAACAAACTGTGCGCAACCATAACGGTCGATGGTGCCTGGATGGACACCAAACTTCGCAAATTAGCTTCTCCAACGCCTGAAATTGCAATTGAAGCTTTGAGTATTTTTCCTAAAAGTGATGATTTCGTAAGTCTTTAAAAAGAAAAAAAGTGGCAAATAACAGGTATTCATCAAGACTGTTATTTTCAATTTCTCCAATAAAATGATTTAGATGTATTGGTTCAAAGGATATACTTAAGCAGACCTGAGTATTCTTCTTAAAAGTGTTTTTTAATGTTGATAAAAAAGGATTACATTTACTACTATTATTCAATTTATCCTATTTCATATGAGTTTTTTAAGAAGATCAGACTCATTTAAAACTATTAGACAAATTGTATTTTAAATAAAAACAGGACAAGTATGAACAGACAGGGAGCAGTTGGAGCATTGCTTGACGTATATGAACAGGCAATTTTAGATTTTAAAAAAGTCATAGAAGATATTCCTGACACTATTTTGACTAGAATAGTAGACCCTGAAACAACTGATAAGAACTGCAAATCTATTCAAAGTATTTTATCTCACATGGTAAATTCTGGTTACGGTTATGCAATATACATTCATAACCTGAAAGGACATAACATGGAGCGGCCGGATAAAGTTTTTCATATAAGCATTAAGGAGTATCTAGAAGACTTTAACAAGTTAATCGTGTATACCGAAAATGTTTTTAAAGACATTGAAGATTCCGAACTGGAACAACTTTATGAATCCAAAAAAATAGTGACTTCGTGGAAACAACTCTACGATATCGAACAATTAATGGAGCATGCCATCGTACATATTTTACGGCACCAAAGACAAATTGAGAAATTGAAACGCAACCTGTTGCAATAAAAGTACTGCTAAGAGACCCCTTGTTTCCCGCAGCCCTGACTTCAATTTTTCAGTTTAAAAATTAGTACTGACTCTCCCTTTTTAAATAAATAAAAAAAAATGATTTGGATTATGGAAACAAATCTCTCCTGCGCAACGATTTACTTAGTAGTCCCTAAATAAAAATAAATAAGGACAAAACCAACCATCCCCATTTTGGATACAACTATAAGAGATTGAGTTACTTTTTTTTCACCTATCGTACTGACATTTGCATTGTTAATTTATAATCAAATAAATAAAAAAGTATGAATAGCAGTAAAAAAATTGAACTGGGAAGTCAAGGACTTTTAGTTCCAAAAGTAGGATTGGGTTGTATGGGGATGACCCAAATTGCCGGAATGGATGTTTATGGAAAAGCGGACGAAATACAATCTATCGCTACCATTCACCGTTCATTGGAATTGGGGTATAATTTATTAGATACTGCCGATTTATATGGCCCATTACTAAATGAAAGACGCATCGCCAAAGCCATTAAAGGAAATAGAGATAAATATATTATTGCCACTAAATTTGGTTACGAGATTGACGATAATGAACAACTGACCTGGCAAATAAACGGTCAAAAAGACTATGTAAAAAAAGCTGTAGAGCGTTCGCTTAAAAACTTGGAGACAGATTATATTGACTTGTATTACCTTCACAGACTAGACCCAAACACGCCAATTGAAGAAACTGTTGCCGCAATGGCAGAACTGGTGAAAGAAGGAAAGATAGGTCACATAGGACTTTCGGAAGTTTCATCGGAGACTATAAAAAAAGCGCATAAAATTCATCCTTTGACTGCGGTACAAACAGAATACTCCTTGTTTGAAAGAGGCGTGGAAGAAACAGGAATTTTAAAAACGCTTCAGGATCTTGGAGTCGGGTTTGTGGCTTATTCGCCATTAGGAAGGGGATTTATTTCCGGAGCTATTAAAAGTCCCGATGATTTTCCGGATAATGATTTCAGAAAAAGTTTACCGCGTTTTCAAGGCGAACAATTTTACAAAAATATTGCGCTGGTAAATGAAATAAAAACTTTGGCCAATGAAAAAGAAATCACACCGTCACAATTAGCCATTGCATGGATTGTTTCTAAAGGAATTGTACCAATACCGGGAACCAAACGCATGAATTATGTTGAAGAGAACAATGCTGCGGCCGAAATTAAATTGAGCGCAGAAGATCTGAACCGTTTAGAAACCATCATCCCTTTAGGAACCCGTACAGGCGCTCGTTATGATGCTGCTAATATGGCAGCGATCGACCAATAAAACAATACTATTCAATAGGAAAAGCTATCTTTACGATTCGCTTTTCCTATTTGTATTTATAATTCATACCATGAAAAAAGAGACCTATACTCCGTACATCATCAATTCCATTTCTGAATTGCATCGTTTATTGGAATTACCCAAACCAAGGCACCCATTAGTGAGCGTCATCAATCTAAATGAAATAAAGTGCCATTTTGATGAAAGCTTAAAAACTGTCGTATACAATTTTTATTCGATTTGTACCAAAAAGGATTTCAAGGGTAAAATGAAATATGGCCAAAACTATTATGATTTTGACGAAGGTATATTGACTTTTTTTTCACCGGGTCAGGTAATATCTGCTGTGATTGATGAAGACACAGCGCTTTCGGGATTGTGGTTAGTCATTCACCCTGATTTTATCCAAAGTTATTCATTGGCCAAAAGTATCAAAGACTATGGATTCTTCTCTTATGCGGTAAATGAAGCTTTGCATCTTTCGGATAAAGAAGAAGAAATGATTTCGGACATTATGCAAAATATATATACCGAATATTGTTCTGTAATAGACGGTTTTAGTCAGGATGTAATTCTATCCCATATTGAATTATTACTCAATTATTCCAACCGGTTTTATAACCGACAGTTTATCACGCGTAAAAAGGCCAGTAATGATGTATTGGGTACTATGGAAGCGCTGCTCCTGGATTATTTTAATAGTAACAAAGTCCATGAATTTGGGCTTCCAACGGTTCACTATATCGCAGCGCAATTGCATGTCTCGCCAAATTATTTAAGTGATATGCTCCGATCACTCACAGGACAAAGCACTCAGCAACACATTCACAATACCTTAATTGAAAAAGCCAAAGAAATTTTGACCACAACTTCTTTGCCCGTAAGTGAAATAGCGTACCAATTGGGTTTTGAATACCCACAGTCTTTCAGTAAATTATTCAAAAGTAAAACCAATGTTTCGCCTTTGGAATTTAGAAACACGTTCAATTAAACATAAATGTATTATCGATAGCGTATTGTATTTGTGAAAAGTAATGATACATTTAGCGAATATTACCTGGTACAAAACTGCCTAAAAAGAACAATAAACATGAAATTATTCCCATTAAAAAAAAGTATTTTAAGCCTAATTATCATAAGCTTCGCATCGTGCTCCTTAGTAAAAACCACTACGGTTAGCGGCGAAGTTTCAGCGATTCAGAAAGGCAAAGATGGCTATACCGCAACAATTGAAAATGCGAAAGGTAAAATTCATCATGCAACAATCGGCATTCCTAATTTAAGCAACCCTCAATTATTCAAACAGGCTGCCATTGGAGATACTCTTGTTGTAAAAGGAGAAGTCTGGAAAATGGGAAAAGAAAAACGAATGACGGTTAGAGAAATACTTGAACTGAAAAAAAAGGATCATACTGAAGCTAAAATCACCGGAATGGTACAATCGATCGAAAAAGGAAAAGATGGCTATACTGCCAAAATAGAAACAGCCGATGGCACCCTCTATTTTGCTACAATCAGTATTCCCAACCTTGGAAGTGCTAACAAATACCGTGAATTTAAAATTGGAGAGAAAGTTAATTTGTTTGGGGAAATCTGGAAAATGGGAGACGACAATCGAATCACAGTCAGAAAAATTTTAGATTAAAACTATTCTAATAAAATATTTAAAATATAGATTTTCAATCATACGAAATTGCTACTGCTGTATCAACTCCTGAATTAAAAGGCGTAAAATCAGCTGTACTGCAATGGCATTCAATTTTCATAAACCTGCAATTAACATCCCCAAAGTAACTGGCTACTGCTACTTCTGAAGCATCTTTCCCATTTGCAATCTTTACTAACCCGTTAGGAGAAGCTAATTTTGTTGGATCAAAAAACAGCCATTGTCCACCGATATAAGCTTCAAAACATGCATGAAAATCAGGTGGATTAAGGTTATAGGCATAACCGGTAAAATAGCGTGCCGGTATATCTAACGCTCTGCACAAGGCAATTCCCAAATGTGCAAAGTCTTTGCAAACGCCTTCTCTTCGGAGCAACGTATCACATGCTGAAGTACTTGCGTTACTGACGCCTGTTTTGTATTCAATCGTTTTGAATATCCATTCATTTATAGCTTTGACGGTAGTATATTCATTGGGTAAAAATCCAAATTCTTTAGTGGCAAATTCTGATAATTTATCCGATTCACAATGCCTGCTTGGAGCAATAAAAGGCACTACTTCGTTGTCCAGTTTTATAATTGGTGTTGATTGCACAAGTGTTTTTTCATGATAAACTGTATGAAAAACGTCGATTTCTGCCTGATATATAATTGTAAAAAACTGGCCTTGGTTTACCTCCATTTTCACAAACCGCGTACTTGAATTTTTCAAAGTAAATTCCTCAAATGGCATGGCAGGAATAATAGCCAGGGATTCTGAAATAATTATTTGGCTGGCAGATGCTGCTGCCTGTATATTAAAAATAAAGGTAGTTGCAGTAATAACTTCGTAGGATAACTCACTGTATACTTTAAATCTCATCCTGTAAATATACCCATTTACAATTGCTGCGGACGTCCATTTTTTTATTAATTCCTGTCACATTTTGTTTTTTATCAGATTATCAAATAAGGCCGTATAATAAAAATTAAGCTGTATCAATTGGTCTCTAAAAAAAGAAAAAACGCAATTTTAAAGTAGAAAAAACCACCATTAAAAAACTACAATAAATAGATTTTAAAATCATTCAGAAAACAGGCTGTACTTTATTGATTGCAAACAAACGCTCATAAAGTTCTGTTTTTTTTTATACTTTTATAAACAACTAGAATTCGGTTGGATAAAAAAATCCTGAAACAAAAACAAAAACAAAAACAAAAAGAGATGAAAACATTGGGACTTATTGGTGGGATCAGCTGGGTTTCCACTGCTGATTATTATAAACTTATTAATGAAGGAGTAAACGAAAAACTCGGAGGTATCAATTATGCCAAATGCGTAATCCATTCTTTCAATTATGCCGATATTATAAGAAACAATAACAACAATGATTGGGAATCCACCTTTATCATGCTCTCAGAGGCCTGTGAAAACCTGCAACAAAGCGGTGCAGAGGCAATTGTTTTATGCGCCAATACAATGCATCTTCTGGCAGATAGAATTGAGCAAAAAATGACTATACCCGTAATTCATATTGCAACTGAAACTGCAAAAGAAATAAAAAAACTTAATCTGTCTAAAGTGGGGCTTATAGGAACTAAATTCACAATGGAACTGGATTTTTTCACCGCTAAACTCAGTAATCAAAATATTGAAACCTGCATACCGGAACCGGAAGACAGAGATTTTATTCAGGATACGATTTACCACGAACTTGGAAAAGGAATCGTTAACACCGATACGAAACAACGTTACATCAGCATCATCAACAAATTAATAGAAAATGGTGCTGAGGGAATTATTCTGGGATGCACTGAAATTCCATTATTAATCCAGCAAGAGGACATTGCCGTTCCTATTTTCGATACCGCTATAATTCATTCGGCAGCTGCAGTAGCATTTGCTTTGAGCTGAAAAGGCGCTCCGCGATTCATTCCCAATTACTATTAAATCGAATAGTATCAAACACAAATCAAAAATAAACTATGAAAATAAAAAAATTACTATTCCTAATGGGTATCGCCTTAGCCATCAGTGGCTTTAAAACAATAACTTCTGATTCTAAAATCGCAGCAAAACCGGTAACTCCTTCAAGGGAATTCTACCAACTCAAAACGTATATTTTGAATACAGAACAGCAGGTACGAGCCACCGACAACTATTTAAAGGAAGCCTATTTGCCAGGATTAAAAAAACTGGGAATAAAGAATATAGGCGTATTCAAACCAAAGCCAAATGCTACAGATACGCTAAAAAAGATTATAGTATTGATTCCATTTTCGTCTCTGTCACAATGGCTGGGATTGGAAGAAAAGCTGGCTAAAGACAAAACCTATTTAACCGCAGGAGCAGATTATTTGAATGCGACTTATAAACAGGCGCCTTATGCGCGTATCGAATCTGTTCTATTGAAAGCATTCGTTGATCATCCCGTTATGAAAACTCCGACTTTGAATAGTCCAAGAGCAGACCGGGTGTATGAATTAAGAAGTTACGAATCAGCAACCGAAGCGATCTCTCGAAATAAAATAGATATGTTCAATGCCGGTGGGGAAGTAAAGCTCTTTGACCGCCTTGTGTTTAATGCTGTTTTTTATGGAGAAGTGATTTCGGGAGCTAAAATGCCAAACCTGATGTATATGACCTCTTTTACAGATCAGGCCAGCCGAGACGAGCACTGGAAAGCCTTTTCAGCTTCACCTGAATGGAAAGGACTACTCGCGATGGAAAAATACAAAAACAATGTTTCACACATAGACATTACTTTTTTATACCCGACCGCGTATTCTGATTATTAGCTTTTTACTCCCAAAATTAAAGCCCTAAAAAAGTTGCTGTTTTTTATTTTAGGAATTATAAAATTCATTTTCAAAGAGTAGAAATACGCATTCTCGCAAAGATTATACAACTTAATTTAAGTATCTTTAATACTATGGAAACGCTCAATGCAATACTAAAACTCGCTGCTGGTGTAGGTTTATTCCTTTTTGCCATGTATCTGGTCGAAGAATCATTAAAGAATCTTTCCGGGAGAAGTTTTAAATTGTTCCTTCAGCGCATTACAAAAAACAACATCGGTGCAGTCGCTGGCGGAACAATTGTAACTGCTGTTCTTCAGAGCAGTTCGATGGTTTCGATGATGGTTTTGGCTTTTGTGGGAGCCGGTGTTTTTACGATGAAAAATGCCCTGGCCATTATTCTGGGTGCTAATCTGGGCACCACGCTGGCAAACTGGGTGTTCGCAACGCTGGGTTTTAAAACGGATATTGAAGTAATAGCCTATCCCGCAGTCTGTTTGGGTGGTTTTTTGCTGATCGTGCTTGAAAATCGGAAAACGATAAAATACCTTTCTTATTTTCTCTTAGGCTTTGGCTTATTGTTCATCGGCCTTTCCTTTATGAAAACAGCTATGGAATCCCAGGTACAGCATTTTGATTTTTCTCAATATGCCACAATGCCGCTCATCGTTTTTTTACTTATTGGATTTGGAATTACTTTAATCGTCCAATCCAGTACCGTGACCATGGCGCTTACATTGAGTGCACTTCACGCCGGAGCGATTGGTTTCCCCATGGCAGCCGCAATTGTTTTGGGTTCAGAAACCGGTACCGTAATTAAAATAGTAGTAAGTGCGATCGGTGGCAATGCTTCCAAAAAGCGGGTGGCACTTGGCAATTTGCTTTTCAATATCTGCAGTACCGCAGTTGCCTTTGTATTACTGAGACCAATTCTACTACTGATTACTGATATTTTCAACATCAAAGATCCGCTGATTGGCTTGGTCACTTTTTCGAGCCTGATTAACCTGTTGGCCATTGTACTATTCCTTCCCTTCCTTGAAATATTTACCAAATTTTTAGAACGTTTTTTTAAAAATTCCAATGGGTCAACAGTTGCCTTTATAAGCCATGCTTCTATTAATGAACCCGAAACTGCACTCGATCTATTCCGAAGAGAAACAAAATATTTCATTCACAATTCGATGCTTTTTAATCTGGAATTATTCAGGATAAATACACTTTCCCTTGAGAAAAACACTCAATATAAAGCCATCAATGAGAAAAGAAATTTCCTTTCTAAAACCGAAGAAGAAAAATATGAATTTCTGAAACAATTACAAGGCGAGTTACAGGTTTTTTATTTGGAACTGAGAACAAAATTGGAAGGAGAAAAACAGGCTGAACTCAACCAGCTGATCTCTGCCGTACGCAGTTCCATGCATTCCGTAAAAAGCGTGAAAGACATTGGAAGCAATATTACGAACCTCAGACATTCGTCAAAAGACATCAAGTACAATTTTTTCATACACCATAAAAAAGAAACCGAAAACCTGTACCATCAGCTGAATGCCTTTCTCTCCGAGGATAAAAAAGCAAGCTTTGAAGAACTACAGCATCTGTTTGATTCCATTCAAAATAATTATAGCGCTGCTCTGAATAATTTTTACACAGAGGTACAAAACGCATCCATTGAAGATATTGACATCACTACAGTCATCAATTTTAACCGCGAACTTTTCACCTCGAATAAAGCGATGCTTATGGCAGTAAAGGAAATTTTATTGGATGAAAAACAAGCAGAATATTTTAATGAGATTCCAATTTACAAAACCTGATCAATTAATCCGGTCATAGAATTGTTTTTGCATTACTTTAATCCAATAATTTTACAAGTTAATATCCAAATTATATAAAGCATTTCTGATTTAAATTTTCACCTTTGCGTTTAATTCAATTTAGACCATAAATTGCTTTTCTAGTCTAAATTGGCTAATTTTAGACCTAAAATCAAGACCATTTGAAAAAATACGTACAAAAAAGTTTTAAAATTTTCCTCTGGATAATAGGAACTATAATCGTATTGTTCTTATTGTTGCTTCTTGCTATTCAAATGCCATCCGTTCAAAATTTCGCCAAACAAAAAGCAGTAACTTATCTGGAAGGCAAAATTAAAACCAAAGTTGCCATTGACACATTAAAAATTGGGTTTCCGGAAAAAATAATACTCAAAGGTGTTTATTTTCAAGATCAAAAAAAAGATACCCTTTTAGCCGGAGAGCAGTTAGCTGCTGATATTAGTCTGTTGCAATTGATGAATAATAAAATAGAAATCAATTCCCTTGAGCTCAAAGGCATTACTGCCAATTTAAATAGAGATTCAAAAGCAGTTTTTAATTTCGAATACATCTTCAAAGCTTTTGCTTCGCCGGAGAAACAAAAGAGCGATTCCCCTCCCATGCAATTTTCTATAGCCGAAATTACCCTTGACCGAATACAATTTAAGTATAATGATGCCGTTACAAAAAACGATTTAAAGGCCAATCTAAATCATTTTGAAACAACAATAAAAACTTTTGATCTGGATCAAATGAATTTTGAAATTCCGAAAGCTACAATTAATGGTTTGAGGTTTAAATTGAAACAAGGTTTGGTTCAAATATCCAATAAAACCAAAGTTGCTGCTGCAAGAAATGCTCCGGAATCTATCTTAAAATTAAAATTGGGCGAAATTGATCTATCTAAAATTGATTTCGATTATCAGAGTGACGAAACCAAATTATCCACTACTTTCTATTTGAAAAAACTGTTAGCCAAAATCGATAAAATTGATCTCAACAATCAACTGCTGTTAATCGAAAGTATCGACTTGACAGGTGTGGAAGGGGAATTGGCCTTTGGAAAAAAAGACCCGACAAATGCAAAAAATCAATCTTACACAGACGCCAACAACTGGGAAGTAAAAGTAAATAAAACAGCATTTAAACGAATTAACTTCCGTTATGACAACAATAACAGTGTCGCAACTAAGGAAGGCATCGATTACAACCATTTAAACTTCACTAAATTAAACTTACAGGTCGATGCCTTATATTACAATCCGGAAAAAATTTCCGGAGATGCAAATTCGTTAACCTTTAGAGAGAAAAGTGGTTTGAATGTGCAATCGTTCAATGCTGAATTTTTCTACGGTAAACGAAATGCCTCACTTAAAAAATTATATTTAAAAACACCTCAGACTGAATTGAGAGATGAAATTCTAATCGGGTATCCTTCAATTGAATCATTAGCCAAAAATCCAGGAGAATTAGGTCTTATGGCTAATTTGAAGAAAAGTAAATTGGGCGTTAAAGATATTTTGCTTTTTGCTCCCATGGTATCGAAAACCAATCCTTTCATGAGCTATCCCAATGCGATACTGCTTGTCAATGGTAAAGTTTCCGGAAAATTAAAAAACTTTGTATTTCCCGCTATCGAAATCAGCGGCATTGGAACCACAAAAGTGGCTGCAAGCGGAAGAATTATAGGTTTGCCGGATGTCAACAAAGCCTACTTTGATTTGAACATTAAAGACCTGCAATCCGGTTCGAAAGATTTTAACGGAATTTTACCTCCGGGAACGATTCCAAATTCAATTCAGTTGCCTGCGCAATTCAGTGCAGTAGGAACTTTCAAAGGAACTATTACTAATTTTAATACCAATATGAATTTGGTAAGTAGTTACGGAAATGCAAAAATCAAGGGCACCTATGACCGGAGCGTAAAAAATCAGGATAAATACGATGCCCAAATGGAACTGACTAATTTTGAATTAGGGAAATTTATCAAAAACGATTCTATTGGAAAAGTTACTTTAAAAGCCAACATAAAAGGAAGTGGTTCCAATCTAAAAACTGCTACGGCTTCTTTCAACGGCACTATTCTAGAAGCCTATTATAATAAATATACCTATCAAAATCTGACCGCAAAAGGGACTATCCACAACGGGAATTTCAATGCAACCGCTTTCGCAAAAGACCCTAATCTGACTTTTGATTTAGTCAGTAGCGGAAGTTTTAGAGATAAATATCCAACTGGCAAATTAAAACTGAATGTTGATATCGCTGATCTGGAAAAACTGAATCTGCATGCCGGTCCAATGAAAATAAGAGGTGTTGTAGATGCCGATATTCAATCGGCAAATTTAGATTATCTCAACGGAACTCTAAATGCACACAGCATAACCATAGCCAATGCGAAAGAACAATTTGCAATTGATTCTATTGGTATTGTTGCAACATCCACTTCTGAAAAGAATACACTACTATTGAAATCCCCTTTTTTAGATGGGGAAGTAAATGGAAAATACAAGTTGTCAAAAATAGCTACGGCTGTATCTAATTCTATTGCAAAGTATTATGACGGCAAACCGTATGCGAGAAAAACCGCTGTTGAAAAACAACAATTTGCTTTTAAGGTTGGTGTAAAGGACAGTCCTATTCTATTGAAACTTATTCCTGAATTGAAAAGTCTTGAACCTATTAACATTAGTGGAAGCTATAATACCGTTAACGATTCTATCGTGCTTAATGGCACAATTCCAAAATTAATATACGGAGAAAACACCATCACAAATGCCGTTATCAAAGTAGATACAAAAGATAAAGCCCTAGTGTACAGTTTGATTGTAGACGATATTCAAAACAAACAAATTCAGTTGCCTTACACCAATATTTCAGGAAAAGTGCAAAACAACGTCCTGGATTACACCCTGCAATTAAAAGATATAAAAGATGTAGAAAGGTACCTGATTAGCGGCACTTTACAGGCAACAAACGGAAATAACGAAGTAAGTCTTGATCCGGATAAACTGTTGCTCAACTATGAATCGTGGAAAATATCTCAAGATAATTTAATTCGTTTTGGCAAAAAAGGAATTTACGCCGATAATTTCGAATTGAGTAAAGAAGGGAGCAGCATCCGTATACAATCACAATCTGAACAAACAAATGCGCCAATCGCCATTGATTTTAAGGATTTTGACATCAAAACCATTACGAGTATGGTCGAAAAAAAGGATTTACAGCTGAGTGGTAAAATCAATGGAAATGCATTGGTTAAAAATGCAGCTACATCACCTCTTTTTACTTCGGATTTAAATATTGAAAACTTTACATTCAAAAAAGATACAGTCGGTACGATTAGCATAAAAGTAAACAATGCCATTACCAATAGATATGATGCCGTAATTTCGATTACCGGTCAAGGAAACCAGGTCAATTTGGACGGAAATTATAAAACCAGCGACAGCACTTTTGATATGAATCTTGCTATTGAAAAACTGAATTTAAAAAGTATTCAGGGCTTTACATTAGATAATATAAAAGAAAGTACCGGCTTTTTTACTGGAAATTTCAAAATAACAGGCAATACATCTCAGCCAAAAGTAATTGGGGAATTGCAATTTAATGAAATTGGCTTCAAAGCCACTCAACTCAACTCAACCTTCAAGTCTGCAAATGACAAAATCGTATTTACAGGCGACGCTATTCTTTTCGATACTTTTATTATAAAAGATGAAAAAGACAATGATTTAACTATCAACGGAAAAATCAACAGTAAGAATTTCAGGAATTTCGGTTTTGACCTGGCCCTGGACGCCGACAATTTCAAAGCCATCAATTCTAAAGCCAAAGACAATGATTTGTATTATGGTGAATTGTACCTGGACAATCATTTAAAAATATCAGGTAATTTTGATAATCCGGTTGTGGAAGGAAATATAAAAATTAACAAGGATACTAAATTTACTGTTGTGATACCGCAATCTGATCCTTCCATTGCCGACAGGGAAGGCATTGTAGAATTCATTGATCAGGACAATCCCCAAATAATGGAAAATATTGCTCTGGCGGAATTTACCGGTGAATCGGAAATAAAAGGATTCAATGCTTCGGTAAATATTGAAATAGATAAAGAGGCTGAAATATCGCTGGTTATAGACAAGGCCAACGGGGATTTTCTAAAATTAAAGGGGGAAGCGCAATTGAACGGTGGAATTGATCCCTCTGGAAAAACAACTTTGACGGGAAGATATGAATTATCCGAAGGAAGTTACGAAATGAATTTTAATTCGATAAAAAGAAAATTCGATATTAAGCCCGGCAGTTATATTCTTTGGACGGGAGAACCAACCACGGCCGACATAAGTATCACCGCAATTTATAAGACTGAAGCAGCGCCAATTGATTTGGTTAATGACCAGTTAGGAACTGTTACGGCCGAAGTTAGAAATACCTACAAACAAAAAATTCCTTTTGAAACAAAATTAAAAATGACTGGTGAATTGATGAAACCTACCATTTCGTTTGATATCGTTTTGCCAGAAGGAAACAATAGCGTTTCGGCTGAAATTATCAATACCACGCAAGCCAAACTGACTCAATTACGCCAACAGCCCGATGAATTGAACAAACAGGTTTTTGCCTTACTCCTACTGAATCGTTTTATCGGAGAAAATCCATTTGCAAGTGAAGCAGGAAGAGCAAACGTTTCTTCATTAGCCAGAGAAAGTGCCAGTAAAATTTTATCGCAGCAACTGAATAATCTCGCAGGCGATTTAATCAGTGGTGTGGAACTTAATTTTGATTTGAATACTTCTGACGATTATACAACAGGACAACGAGCCAATAAAACCGATTTGAATGTAGGCATTTCCAAAAAATTACTGAACGACCGATTGAAAGTTACTGTCGGCAGCAGTTTTGGAATTGAAGGTCCACAACAAGTCAATCAAAATGCAAACAATATAGCCGGTGATGTTTCTTTAGATTACCAACTTTCAAAAGACGGTAGGTATAAAATTCGGGCTTATCGAATAAGCAAATATCAGGTAGCGCTCCAAGGGGAAGTTGTGGAGACCGGAATTGCTTTTATCATTACTTTGGATTACAATAAATTCAAGGAATTATTTATTAAAAGTAAAGTGCAAAAAAAATCAAAAAAATTAAAAAAAGAATCAAAAAAGAAATCTGATGAATAAGCGCTATTTACTATATTTTCTTTTTTCAGCCTTGTTTGCCTCATCCTGCAGCAGTACAAAATTTTTAGCCGAAGGAGAATTGCTGTATACTGGCGCCACAGTCAAAGTGGAAGGAAATGAAATAACTAAAAAAGAGAAAAAAGCATTAAAAACGGCATTAAAAGACATCCTCAGACCAAAACCCAACTCCTCTTTTCTGGGGTTGAGACCAAAACTATACCTCTACAATTTAGCGGGAACACCAAAAAAAGAAAAAGGGTGGCGTTACTGGTTGAAAAATAAAGTGGGTGAACCTCCCGTTTTATACAGTCAGGTTGATTTGGAATACAGCAAAAGTGTTTTACAGAATTTTTCTGAAAACGCTGGTTATTTCAATACGAGAACTACAGCCGATTCAACCCGTCATGGTAAAAAAGCCACAGCGGAATATAGTATAAAACCAGGTAAACAATATAAAATCAGAGAGGTAAAATTCCCCACGGATTCATCCATAATCTCTAGCGCTGTCCGCAATACCCGACGCAGAAGTCTATTAAAAAAAGACGACGGATACAGCCTTGATGTTATTAAAGCAGAAAGAATCCGTATTGATACCAGACTAAAGGAAAAAGGTTTTTTTTACTTCAACCCCGATTATCTCAAAGTACAGGTCGACAGTACTGTTGCAGATCATCAGGTGGATCTTATCGTAAAAGTAAAAGAAGAAACTCCAAAACTGGCCGAGACACCATTCAGAATCAATAAGATTATTGTTTACCCCAATTATTCCATTGGCTCAGATAGTGTGAAAACCAATTACAGTTCCATCAAAAAATACAATGATTTTACCATTATAGATCCTGAAAATTTATTCAAACCCCGAATTTTTGACCGTGCTCTATATTTCAAAAAAGAAGATTTATACAACCGTACCAATCATAATTTATCTTTGAATCGATTAGTGAATTTGGGTACCTTCAAATTCGTTAAAAATCAGTTTAAACCTTCCGATACCATAGGAAATTATCTGGATGCGTATTATTATCTTACACCATTACCCAAAAAATCACTTCGTTTGGAAGTAAAGGCAAAAACCAATTCTGCTAATTATACCGGGACCGAGCTAAATTTAAACTGGAGCAATCGGAACGCTTTTAGAGGCGCTGAATTATTGACTATATCTGCTTTTGGGGGTCTTGAAGTACAGGTTTCCGGACAGAACAACGGATTTAATGTATATCGTGTCGGAACCGAAGCCAATTTAGTTTGGCCCAGATTTGTTTCGCCGTTTAAGCTTAGATCTTCCAGTGGTTTCGTGCCTAAAACGAAAGCTACAATTGGTTACGAATTTCAAAACAGAACCAAATTGTATTCGTTGCAGACATTCAAAGGATCCTTTGGTTATTTATGGAAAGCAAGCGAGAAAAAAGAACATTTATTAAATGTTACTGAAATCACTTATGCCAGCCCCCAAAATGTAACTCCTTTATACCAGGAGCAAATTGCAGCCAATCCATCGCTGGGGAAAGTAATCGAGAAACAATTAATTTTTGGACCGACATATTCCTATACCTACACCAACACGTTACAGAAAAGAAAGAAAAACACATATTACTATAAAGGAAGTATCGACCTGGCCGGAAATATAGCCGGATTAGCTACAGGAGCAAACGTAAGAAAGGGAGATACCATCAAACTGTTTGATGTTCCTTTTAGCCAATTTATAAAAATAGAACATGATTTCAGACATTATTTAAAATTAGGGGCTGATTCCCAGCTTGCCAGCAGAATTATTGTAGGTGCAGGCTTTGCCTACGGAAATTCGAATGAGTTACCATTTATAAAGCAGTTTTTTATCGGTGGGACGAATAGTTTAAGGGCATTTCGTGCACGATCCATAGGTCCCGGAACTTATGATGGTTCTGCCACCGCCAGCAGTTTTTTAGCAGACCAGTCAGGAGATTTAAAGCTGGAATTTAATACGGAATATCGAGCTAAAATTTATGGTTTGGTCAAAGGAGCTTTATTCCTGGATGCTGGAAACATATGGCTGTTGAAAGATAATCCTGAAAAACCGGGTGCACAATTTTCTAAAAAATTCATCAACGAATTAGCCGTTGGAAGCGGAGCTGGATTGCGTTTTGACTTTTCTTTTCTAATTCTTAGAACGGACTTCGCCTTCCCTATTCGGAAACCCTATTTACCGGATGGACAAAGATGGGTTTTAGATCAGATCAATTTTGGAAATAGAACCTGGCGAAAAGAAAATTTAGTTTTTAATTTAGCGATCGGCTATCCATTTTAATTAGAATTAATTACTCAATACTTCGGTACTTTTTAAGCGGCAATTTTACCAAAGTCTAACAGTTTGCGAAAGATAATCTTATTTTTTTTCTTGTTAGGGTTTATTCCGAACTTGCTCATAAATGTTTTAAT